>CAZXVX010000007.1:0-43107 GCA_964644105.1 uncultured Occallatibacter sp.
ATCCGCGCGGCGCATTCTCGCAGCAGATTGCCGGCGGGGTGCTGTGCGTGGCTACGATGTTCGCCTCGGTGAGCGCGCTGAACCAGGCCTGGGCGCGCGAGATTCGCCACCAGGTGATGGATGCGCAGCGCATGACGCCTGCTCCGGGGGCGGAGTTATATTTAGCCAAAGTGCTGGCTAATTTTTTATTTGTATCGATTGTCCAGATACTTTTGGCGCCATTTTTCTTTATCTTTTATAACTTGCATATTGTGGGTCAGGCTTGGCTGCTGGCATTGGTTCTGCCGCTGGGAACGTGGGCGCTGGTAGCTAATGGAATTTTTTTTGCAGCGCTCTCCATCCGCAGCCGCAACCGCGAACTGCTGCTCTCGCTGATTTTATTTCCTATCTTCATTCCGGCGCTGCTGGCGATGGTGCAGGCGACGACAGCGATTCTTACCGGCGAGAGCGATCCTACGCTGTGGATTAAGCTGCTGTTGGGCTACGATATTATCTTCACCACGGTCAGCCTGCTGCTCTTCGATGTGGTCTTTCACGCGGAGTGAGTCATCAGGATTTTGCGCCTTCGGCTTCCAGCAGCATCTTCTTGCGTTCCACGCCCCAGCGATAACCGGTGAGCGCGCAGCTTGCTCCCACCACACGATGGCAGGGCACCACCAGCGCCACGCGATTCATAGCGCAGGCGCGGGCCACGGCGCGGGTTGAGTTGGGCACGCCCATCTCGCGCGCCAACTGGCTGTAGCTGCGCGTTTCGCCGCGTGGAATCCGGCGCAGCGCCTGCCAGACGCGCAACTGAAACTCCGTCCCTCTCAAATCCAGCACCTGCGGTGCGGCCAACTGCTCGCTGCTCGTTCGCTTGAGGTTCGTTGCCTTTGAATTGTGGATTTCTTTGAGAGGCGGATTCGTTGGGTTGGTCACAGTTTGAATGGCCGCTTCGAGCATTTCGTGGAGCGCCGGATCGCGGGTGAGCGTGGCGGCGGGAAACTCGGCGCGCAAGCTGGCTTCGGCCTCTGGCTCGTTGCCCGCCAAAGAGAGCCAGCAAAGCCCCCGCTGCGTAGCGCCGACGATCACCCAGCCAAAAGGCGTGCCTGCCGAGCACCAGCCGATCTGCTCACCACCCCCTCCAGCGGCAAAGCGCGCCGGGGTCATGCCCAGTTGCGCGCCCTCGTAGCCGCGGCTGGAGGAGCTGAATCCGGCGGTGTAGATGGCATCCGTCACGGACTCGCCTTGCTTGAGCGCGTGGCGCAGATGGCTCGCCCGGAGCGCCCGCTGATATTGCAGCGGAGTGACGCCGAGCGCCCGCTTGAAGAGCCGTTGCACGGTGAATGGACTGAGACCGGCCAGCTTGCCCAGTTCGGCCAATGGAAGTGGGCGCTCCCGGTTGGCCTCGATGTAGGCGCGCAGTTGGTCAATGGTCTTGGCGTCTTTTGCGATTCCGAGGCTAGCGTTCATGAGAACCATCGTCGCCGATCAGCGGTTCGGCAGGCTACCCGTTTCTTGCGCGGTGAAAGATTTGTTTTTGCCGCGACAGGCTATGAGGCAGTGCGCGCCCGCAATACGGCTTCGGCGCGCGCGAGATCCGCCTCGGTGTCTACGCCGATGGTGTCCGCCGGAGCTTCGGCCACATACAGCGCGATGCCGTTTTCCAGCAACCGCAACTGCTCCAGGCGCTCCGTCAACTCCAGAGGCGAAGGTGGCAGCGCGGCAAAGCGCTCCAGCGCGGCCTTGCGATAGGCGTAGATGCCCAGGTGCTTGCGATAGCCGGTGAAGCCGCTCTGGTCGCGGTCAAAGGGAATTGTGGCGCGGGAGAAGTAGAGCGCGCGGCCATCGAGGGCTGTGACCACTTTGACGGCGTTGGGGTCGGCGATCTCTTCGGCGGGGCAGGGAACGGCCAGGGTGGCGACCTCGACCTCCGGCCGGTCGAAGAGATTGAGCAGCGGGGGGAAGAACTCGGCGGTCAGGGTCGGCTCATCGCCCTGGATGTTGACGAAGATATCGGCGTCGATCTGGCGCGCCGCCTGGCGCACGCGATCCGAGCCGCTGGCGCAATCGGCTGAGGTCATTACGACGGGAATCTCGCGCTGGCGACAGACGGCGGCTACTTCGTCCGAGTCGGTGGCCACGATGACCGGGTTCATCAGGCCGCTGGCTGTGGCCGCGCGCCAGACCCACTCGACCATCGGACGGCCGGCAATCTCGCGCAGCACTTTGCGGCTGAGGCGGGTGGAGGAGAGCCGGGCGGGAATCACGCCGGCGATACGATGCACACTCATGCAACCGAGTGTATACCGTCGGGCGGCATGGAGAGCGGGGAGGGCGGATTACTGGATGCGCTCGAAGTCGAAGCCGGCCTCGCGCAAGGCGTGGCTGATGGCCGCGATGTGAGCCGCGCCGCGCATTTCCAGCGTCACGTCGATCGCCGTTTCACCAAGGCTGACTCCATAATAGGAGCGGTTGTGGATGGTCTCGACGATATTGGCGCGCTCGCGGGCCAGGATTTGGGTGAGGCCGAGCAGCGCGCCGGGGCGATCTTGCAAGGCGACGCGGATACGCAGCAGGCGACCGTCTTTGACCAGGCCGCGCTCGATGATCTTGGCGAGCAGGGTGACGTCGATGTTGCCGCCGGAGACCAGCACCACGGAGCGGCGATGGCGGAGGTTGGTTTTGGACTGGAGCAGCGCCGCGAGCGCCGCCGCACCCGCGCCTTCGGCCAGCGTCTTTTCCTTTTCCAACAGGATGAGGATAGCGCTGGCGATCTCCTCGTCGTCGACGGTGACGATTTCGTCCACGTAGCGGGCGACCACGGGCAGGGTCAGGTCGCCGGCGCGGCGGACGGCGATGCCGTCGGCGATGGTGGCCTGGGCATTGAGCGAGACGGGATCACCGGCCTCGCGCGCGCGCAGCATGGAGGGGAGCTTTTCCGCCTCGACGCCGATGACGCGAATCTTTGGGTTGGACTCTTTGAGGGCGCAGGCCACGCCGGCGATCAGCCCGCCACCGCCGATGGGAAGCACCACGGCCTCGAGGCCTGGAACCTGCTCGAGCAACTCCAGGCCGATGGTGCCCTGACCGTTGATTACATCCCCATCATCAAAGGGATGGATGAAGGTGCGAGCTTCGTCAGCCGCGCGGCGCAGAGCCTCATCGCAGGCCTCGTCGTAGTTGCCGCCATGCAGAATCACATCCGCGCCGAATCCGCGCGTGGCTGCCACCTTGATCTGCGGCGTGGTCAGCGGCATGACGATCTGCGCGCGGATGCCGAGCGCCGCGGCGTGGAAGGCAACGCCCTGCGCGTGATTGCCGGCGCTGGCAGTGCAGACTCCGCGCTCGCGCTCGGCGGTGGTTAGCAGGAGAAGCTTGTTGAGCGCGCCGCGTTCTTTGAAGGAGCCGGTGCGTTGCAGATTCTCGAGCTTCAAGTGCAGCGGCAGGCCGGTGAGTTCGGAGAGGTCGCTGGAAAGCTGGCAGGGCGAAAGGTAGACGGCATCCATCATGCGCGCGCGCGCCGCCTGGATGTTGGTGAGGGTAACGGATTCCACTCTATGCCTCCTTGATGGCGAGCTTGCGGGATCGATCGAAAGCTCGCAAATCCATGAAAATGAAAAGCCACCAGCCGCGCTTGCGGGTGGTGGCCAGGGTGCTGCAAGATCCACTTTGCTTGGTCAGGCGTCCCATCCCGCATGCGGCTTGGAGATCATAATTCGCGTGGAGGGGGCCGGCGCAGGGCTGCACGGAAAGAGAGGGAGGCTCGAATTGGCGCCGAAATGGAGCATGACGTTGATAGAAGTAAAGCAGAGAGGCAAGGGGTGAGTCAAACGAAATGCGCGAAACAGGGGCGGCGTGCTTCTAATCCGTTGATTCGATTGCCGGCGCATTCAAGGATGGATCTGGAGAAGATGCGAACTAAGGTAACCGTAGTGCGGATTTTTTAATTACTATTGGTTGGCGGCAAGTTAAAAAATCTATCGATAAAGTGAATCGGTGGCGATTGGATTCATATAATGGGGACTAACTTACCCCATTTTTGCGAGTTGATGGAGCCACGATTGATGCATTGTGCAAATTGTCAAAGCCACAGAATGCGCCGGATCAGCCGGCAAGGAATTTTTCGCAAGGTGTTTGCCCCGTTATTCGGCTATTATCCCTGGCGTTGTTCCAGTTGCAGGACAGAGGTTTTGCTCCGCCATCGCGGGGTAAAAAAGTCCGCGGTTGATACGGACAAGGCACTGAAGCAGACCGCTCACTAGGGAACCTCTGATTAAATTTCATTTTCAAAGAGACCTTCCCTCAGGGGCTAAAGTCCGCATTTATTTTGAGCTATTTGCGGCACGGCTGAAGCCGTGTCCTTTCAAAACAGCGGCTTAATCAGAGGCTCCCTGATGCGAGGCTCTTTGCAGGCTGCATCGGAGAGTTGCTGACCGGCGCTCTGTCTTCGTCTCAGGGCAATTGAATGTAATTTTCAAGCTCAAGCTACCCTGGCGCCGTCCCTACGGGACTCCGGTTGAGTGAGAGGGCGATCTGTTCCCACCGTTAAAACGGTGGGCTAATGACCATTGCGCCTACGGCGCGGGTATAAGCGGCACGATGTTCGCGGGTGAAAGCGGCACGATGATTGTGAGCACCGATGGCGGTGTCACTTTTGCAGTGGGCGCAACCGGGCTGACGATGGATGCGGGGAATCTGAAACGTAGACAAAATACATTCATGCGATTGCTCTAGTCTCCATCTTTGCGATTGCTTTGGTCTCCATCTTTGCGATTGCGCTGGTCTCCATCTTTTGGATGAGCCAGTCAATCCACAGAATCCTGTATGGTTAGGGAGTTCAAAGTGTGGAGGAGTGATGACCTTGCCAATTCCCCGGCATTTGTCTGTCACACTGTCCCTGGTTTCCAGTGCAAAGGGCCGTCGGGATGGAGTGATTCAATCTTTTTTTGCGCGCCGTTTTTGCGTGCAGGCTATCGCGGCGATCTGCATCCTGCTGTTGGGAGCTCCGTGGGCTTTGGTTGCGCAGTCCACCACGCCGGACTCGCACTCGGCGGATACGCAATCGGACAAGCCGCGTGAAGGCGGCCAGCCATCGGCCGTGGGCGGCGTCAACACAGGCGGAGAACACCCGGCGGTTCTCGACAAGGAGCACAGGCCGATCACCGCGGGCGGCTTTGTCAAAGACGGCCCGGTTCTCTTTCAAGATATCGCCCAACAGGCCGGCCTGACCTCGTGGAAGCACACGATGGGCGAGCCGGGAAAGAAATTCATCATCGAGGCCAATGGGTCGGGCGTCTGCCTGCTGGACTACGATCAGGACGGCTGGCTGGATATCTATCTGGTGAATGGTTCCACTTATGATGCGGAGAGTGGAAAGTCAGCGCCGACAAAGGCCGCTTTATTTCATAACAATCATGATGGAACATTCACCGATGTTACTGAGAAAGCGGGAGTGGCCAACGGCCGTTGGGGCGTCGGCTGCGCGGTTGCCGACTATGACAATGATGGCTGGCCGGATATCTATGTGACTAACTTCGGCAAGAATCGGCTTTATCATAACAACCATGACGGAACTTTTAGTGACGTTGCCGAGAAAGCCGGAGTAACTTTGGGGAATTGGTCTACCGGCGCCACCTGGGGAGATTATGACGGCGACGGAAGGCTGGACCTATTTGTTCCGGGCTATGTTCACTATGACCTGGCGAATCCCCCCGCGTCGGGCGGCGATGGAATGGTTTACAGTTTTTGCACCTTCCGCGGCGAGAGCGTGGCGTGCGGGCCACACGGGTTGAAAGGCGAGCCGGACCATCTCTTTCATAACAACGGCGACGGGAGTTTTACCGACGTCAGCGAAAAGGCGGGGGTAGCGGACAAAAGCGGTTACTACGGCCTGACTTCGCTTTTTGTTGATGTGAATAATGATGGACGGCCGGACCTGCTGGTGGGTAATGATTCGACTCCGAATTATCTTTATATCAACAAAGGCGACGGCACCTTTGAAGATATAAGTTATGCCTCCGGTTACGCGCTGAATGAAAACGGCCGGGAGACCGCCACGATGGGCATTGCCGCCGGCGATTACAGGAACAATGGGCTGATCGATGTTTATGACACAACCTTCAGCGACGATTACAATCCGCTTTATCGCAACGACGGCGACGCTAACTTGACAGACATCAGTTATCAGCTGGGAATTGCCGAGCCAACCGTTCCTTTTCTTGGGTGGGGCACGGCCTTTTTTGATTACGATAACGACGGCTGGAAGGATCTGATTGTTGCCAACGGGCACGTTTATCCCATTGTGGACAAGGAGCCATGGGGAACGAGTTATGCCGAGCGGCCGCTGCTGTTTCATAACATTGAAGGAAAGAAATTCGATCTTATACCCGCCGTGGAAGGAACGGCGCTCGCGCAGACTTATGTTGGCCGCGGCCTGGCGGTGGGTGATTTGTTCAATGACGGCAAGCTGGATGTGGTGATCAACCAGATGGATGGCGTTCCGGTGCTATTGCGCAACGTTTCACCGGACAAGCATCATTGGATTGAGTTGAAGCTTACCGGCGGGGCGAAGAGCCCTCGCGATGCCGTGGGCGCAACCGTGTATCTGACGGCGAACAAGATGCGCCAGCGCGGCGATGTGCTTGCCGGCGGGAGTTATGCCTCGACCAGCGATCCGCGGCTGCACTTTGGATTGGGCGACGCCACGGCGGTCGATGACATTGAAGTGCATTGGCCGAGCGGAGTTACGGAGCATTTCCCCGCTCCGCAGATCGACCGCATAGTTACCCTGACGGAAGGCCATGGAACAGCGCGCAAGCCTGATTGATTGGCTGGTTACATTGCCGAATGGATTGAAACTCTTCCCCAACGCGTCGACGGAGGTCAATACGAATGAGAGTGTTTATAACTTCAAACTTGCCGATTGAGAACTTGAAGGCCCATTCGGCAGCCAAAAATCCGTTCATGCTGATGGCTGCAATATGTGTGGCTTGCGGGCTGATGGCATGGCAGCCTGCGCAAGCGCGCGCGGCGGATGACAGCGCCGCACCCAAACCACAAACTCCCTATTCGCAATCGATCAGCGAACACTATAACTTTCGCTTTGGAACGGACAAGCCGTTTCTTCCATCCAATGCCGATACTGAATCGGGCCACTTTATAAGTTCAGGTAACTTTCTTACGGCGGAATATTGCGGGCATTGCCACCAGGAGGCCCACGCCGAGTGGCGCCAGTCGGTTCATGCAAACTCATTCCGCGCGCCGTGGTACATCAAGAATGTGAATGTTTTGATGAACACGAAAGGGACTGAATTTGCGCGCCATTGCGAGGGCTGCCATAACCCGATTGCGCTTGTCTCAGGGGCAATGACCAAGGGCTCGCCGGTGGACCGCAAGTTTGACGCGGATGGAATTACCTGTTCGGTTTGCCATTCGATTCAAAAAGTGGATACGCGCGGCACGGGAAGTTATGTCATGGGCCAGCCGGCGGTAATGGTGGACGAGCAGGGAAATCCGATTCGCGGCGAGGTTCCGGACAAGGAGATATTGGCTCATCTTGATCGCCATTCGGCGGCGGTGATGAAGGATTTTTATCGCAGCAGCGAATTCTGCTCGGCCTGCCATAAAGCCGCTCTGCCTAGAATTCTGAATGACTATAAGTGGCAGCGGGCAATCTTTTTATATGATGAGTGGCAGTTATCCTCTTTTGCCAAAGAGTCGCCGCTTCCTTTTTATGTGAAGGATCAGGTTTCCAAGTGCCAAAGCTGCCACATGAAGCCGGAGGAGATTCATCTGCCGGATTATGGAGCCAAGGATGGAAAGCTGGCATCGCATCGATGGCTGGGCGCGAATACTGTTCTTTCAAAGTATTATGGCTACACCGAACAGTATGCCAAGACGCTGGCATTTCTGCGCAACGGAGTTTTCAATGTGGATATCTTCGGGGTTGAGCGGAATGGCGGGCCAGTTACCGCGCCGCTTGGAAATCAGCCCGTGGAAATTGCCGGCGGGGACAAACTGACTTTTTCTGTTGTGATTCAAAACAAGGGCATAGGTCATAGCTTTGTTCCGGAGCAGCGCGACTTTTATGAGAGCTGGGTTGAATTCGAGGCCAAGGATGCATCGGGGCGCACGCTGATGCACTCGGGCGGCATTCAGCCGAATGGAGAGCTTGATCCGGGCGCACACAGCTTTACCAATCGGCTGATTAACAACAATGGCGAATTGAACGGCCTTCATCAGGTGTGGAATACCAGAGTTGTTGCGTATAACAACACGATACAATCGGGCCGCTCGCAGATTGTCCGTTACGAGTTTCAGCTTCCAATGGATGCGGTCAGCCCGATTACCATCAGCGCCAAGGTGAATTATCGCCGATTCAATCAGCGTTTTATCGATTACGGCCTGGGCAGGCATTATGAGATGCCGGTGGCGGAGATAGCGGCGCGGACGCGCGTATTGAATATCGGCTTGAATCCGGCGGCGACCCCCGATGAGCAGGATAACAAGGAGTGGATGCGCTGGAATAACTACGGCATAGGATTGCTGGACGCGCAGCAGTATGATGCGAGCGCCCGCGCCTTTGCGCGTGTGGCGCAGCTTCGGCCGGAGTATGCGGATGCATTCACGAACATTGCCATCGCCAACATTCAATGGGAGCGTTATGACGCAGCCCGCGAAAGCCTGAACAAGGCGCTTGGGCTGGCGCCGCATAACGCCCGCGCGCTTTATTATCTGGCATTGGTGGAGCGCACGCAGGGCGACCTGGAGGCTGCGATCCGGGATCTGCGGGAGGTTACCGGGCAGTTTCCAAGATCGCGCGATGCGCACCGGGAGCTTGGATTTTCGCTGTATCAACAACACAAGTATGACGCGGCGCGGGAGGAGTACGAGACGCTTCAGTCGATCGACCCGGATGATCTAGCCGCGCATTACATACTTTCCATTGTGTATCGCCGGCTGGGGATGAAAGAGCAGGCGGCGCGGGAGGCAGCGGCCTTTGCCGATCAGAAGGATGATCCCACGGCCAGCACCTATGCGCTGGAGTACTTGAGGAAACATCCGGAGATCACTTCAGAGAGTGTTCCCTGGCACGTGCATAGCGCATTGACGGCGGAGTCAAGCAACCAAGGAGGGGCGGCGGCTCAATGAAGGCGCGATACCTGCTGTTGATGATTCTTGTCGCCTGTTCGCTGCCAGGGATGGCATCATCGCGCAGTCAGCGGGCGCGCGGCGCATTGCTATTTTCCTCGAGCGGATGCGCGCATTGCCACAGCATTCAGGGCACGGGAGGGAAAAAAGGGCCTGATCTTTCCGGAGTCGGCAGGAGATTAAACAAGGCGGAGATGCGCAATCAGATTGTTGCGGGAAGCAATCGGATGCCGCCCTTTGGAGATGATTTACAGGCGAATGAGGTGAAGGATTTGATTGCGTATCTGCGTTCTTGCCGGATGAAATAGAAGCCGGCGAGGCGGGATTCAGCTTTCAAATTGCGAGAGTTGCTCCGGCGCGGGTTTTGGAGTGAAGAGGCTGACAACGATCATTGCGAAGACGGCGGCGCAGAGGGCAGGGAAGATGGCGTCGCGGTTAGCGAGAATGGGCGGGAAGAGCGAACGCACCGCTTGAAAATCCCAGAGCAGGGTGACCGCCGTGCCGCTGGCGATGGCCGCAACCGCGCCCCAGGCGGTGACGCGCCTGGAGTAAAAGGCCGCCAGCACGACTGGCGTGAGCGCGGCGGAGTAGATGGTGTAGGCCCAGAGCATCTTTTGCAGGATGCTTTCAGCGTAGACCGCTTGATAAAGCGCCCAGCATCCGAGCAGCACCACGCACAGCCGCGAGATGAGCAGGACTCTCTTGTTGGAGGCTCCGGGGGCGATGTAGCGCACATAGACATCGTTGACCAGGTTGGTGGCCGGGGAGAAGAGATAGTTGGAGGCTGTGGAGATCACCTTGGCGAAGACGGCACCGAGCAGCACGGCTCCCATGACCGCGGGCAGGCCGTGGCGAGCGGTGTAGGGGATGATCTCGCGGGGATGCAGCGCGACTTCTCCAGTGGGAAAGAGAGCGCGTCCAAAGACGGCGATGGCGACAATCAGCGTCTCAAGCAGCACCGTGCCAAGCACCCAGCCGAGGACGGAGATGCGCGCATCCCGCTCGCTGCGGGCGGAGAAGAACTTCTGGTACATGACCTGATTGCCCAGCATGAGCAGCAGGGTGGGCACGAGGAATTCGAGGCCGCGCAGCACGCCCATGGCTGCCGATTGGCGCACGTGCTCCGGGGTGAAGCGGTAGTTGCCGAGCGGCTGGAAGTACTCCGGCGGCAGGGCATGATGCAAGCCCGTCCAGCCGCCGGCGTGCAGGAAGAGATAGGGGGCGGCCAGGATGCAGATCACGGTGACCAGCGAGCCGATGGCGACATCCATGTAGGCGACCGACGACATTCCGGCCAGCGCGGTGGTGAGGATGACAAATGCGGCGATGAGGAAGGTTCCCTGCTGCGAGCTGACTGTATCCGGGAAGATCAGGTGGAGCACGTCGCCGCCGCCTTTGAATTGATAGCTGGTGATGCCGACGTAGGCGAAGAGGATGGCGATGGTGCCGAGCACGCGCGCGGTCTGATTGTAACGGGCTTCGAGCAGATCGGGCAGGGTGAACTGGGCGAATTTGCGGGCGCGCGGGGCAATGAAGTAGATCAGCAGCAGGCCCAGCCAGCCGCCGGCCGGCTGCCAGAGGGCGGCGAAACCGTTCTTGTAGGCGTTTTCGGCTCCGGCAAAGAGCGAGCCGGCGCCGATCCACGAGGTGAGCAGGGTGAGCACCAGCACGAAGGCCGGCAGAGAGCGTCCAGCGACCAGGTAATCGGCCTTGGTCTTGACGCGCGCGGTGCGATAAAGCGCCACCGAGAGCAAGCCTACGACAATGACCGTCAAAACCGCGACATACAAAGAAGACACAGGCGGAGCCCTCGATCCCACAGAGAAGGTTTCAAGCAGTTTACCGGAAGCGGGCTAGCGCTGGCTTGTCTGATGGAGTTTCCGGTTTCCCAGCCATTGCGCAAAATGGGCGGAATGGATGGAGTGCGGGAGCGGAGTGGGAGGGGAATCCGGGGCGTGCGGTATCCTCTAGTTGGAGGCATCAGGGGAAGCGCCTCGTATGCGATGAATTTTCAGCCCGTCCATTCATGGGAGATTGCTGTTACCGCGGTTGTGGGCGCTGGTCTGCTGGCGCTGGGGCTCTGGCTGATCTTTCACAAGCGTCCCACGGCCGAGGAACTGGAGCGGGCGCGCCGCCATTTTCTGGCCCACTCGGGGCGCCTGGTGGACGGCATGCTGCTGGATGTCTGCGAGGTCATCAGTCCGGCTAAAAGCAAGAAAGAAAAGGATCGCACGCTGACCATGCTGCTGTTCAGCTATCGCATTGGGGGCGTGGATTACGAATCTTCGCAGGATATTACCGAGATGAGCGGGGTGATTGAGGCAGCCCAGGTGCGGGCGGGCTTTCCCTGCTCGGCGCGCTACCAGCCGGGCAACCCGCACAACAGCATTGTGGTGGCGGAAGAGTGGAGCGGTCTGCGGGAGGGACTGCCGGTCTTTCCATCGTACGATGATCCCGATCCGATAGATAGAAGCCACTTGGAGAGCCCGCGGCCGGGGCGCGGGTGAACAATAAATTTCACAGGATGAATACAAATCTCTTGCTTTGAGATTGGCCGCTGCTGTTTCCTGAAGTTTTACACAATTCGCCAGTTTTTCCACTATCAGGCAAAACCAAAATGGGACTATGTTCTATTTGCGCACACCTGCGCCAGAAAAGGACAGTTGCCCATGAAGAGTTCAATGCGTTTTGCCTTTGCCGCAACCTTGCTCTTGCTTGCTTCCTCACTCTTGTTCGCTGCGCCGGTCAATCCATTTCCACCTCCGCCTCATATCGCTATGACTGCGCCGGTCAATCCTTTCCCGCCGCCGCCTCATGCCGCTATGACCGCGCCGGTCAATCCGTTTCCGCCGCCACCTCATGTCGCATAAAGTACAAAGCTGAATAAGTTTTTGCCCCAAAAGGGCAAAAGGCAGAGAATAGAGCCAGTGGGGAGAGATGAAGCTGTCTGAGCTCGACTGGCTCTTTATCCTAGGCACTTCGCTGGGGAATACAGTCCTGTTTGCCGTACTGATGGTTCGGCGCAGGTGGAAGGATTTCCCTGTTTTTACCACATTTATGGGTTTTGAAACCGCACTGAACCCTATCTTGCTCGAGTTGTATCAACAGGGATCGAAGGACTTATATAGCCGGATTTACTGGCCTTCCGTACTCATCGAGTTTTTACTTCAGGTGGGAGTGATCTGGGAGATTGCGCGGATTGTGATGCGGCCGACGGGAACCTGGCTGCATGACGCCAGAAGACAGTTTATTTTGGCGGGCTCGGCAGGATTACTGCTGGCAGGTGCGTTGGCATGGAAGTTGAATCCTCCGGCTTTGAATCTGCTGGAAGGCCTGGAGACTGGGAGCAGCTTTTTCACGAGCCTGGTGGTCTGCGAGTTGTTTGTTGTCATGCTTATGACGGCGAAGCGGGTGGGACTTGGCTTTCGCAATCATGTCTTTGCGCTGGTTACCGGCTGGTCTGGCTGGGTGATCATGGCGATGGCTGTGGATTTTTTGCATGGTTACCATGGTGCGAACATTCGTTACGACGTGTTGGAAGATGTAAGGAAGATCGCGTATCTGGTTGCGCTTCTGTATTGGATTGTTCAATTTTGGATGGAAGAGCCGGCCAGGCAGGAGCTGCCGGAGGAGTTTCGGGCCTACATTCTTGCTCTACACCAAAGTTTGGATAAAGATATTGACAAACTGAATGCGCGAAGGTAATATCGGTTGGATGACTGATTTGCAAGCCTATCTCGTCCTCGCTCTGTGTGGCGTACTACTTGGCACACTGGCCATCCTTCTGGCTCAGTTGCGGAAGCAGCGGCAGCGCAGTTGGCACGAGATTGCAGCTGGGCTGCAACAGTTGAATACAGACGGGCTGTTCGCGGTGGCGGTGGATTATCTGGAGCCCCACAGCGGTCAAATTGAGATGGAGCCAGAGGCGATTTGGAAGTCACTCGGAGGCTACCGCGGCCTGCGCAAGATGCGCGAGAATGCCGATGTGATGCTGGATCTGGCGGCTTGCGCGCAGCAGTGGAATTTTACCGAGGCGGTGATCGTCACCGAGCGGATGAGGATGGATGCCGCTCAACTGCGCCGCGCGGTGCGGCGCGTGGAGTTGGGGCTGATCTCGTTGCGCGTGTTGCGCCGTTACCAGCTTGCACTTCCGTTGTTTGCCCAGGAGGCCTCTTCCGCCTATTACCTGATGCGCCAGCGCCTGCTGTGCCTTTATCAGACCAGCCATGCGGGTCTCTATCCGCGGCTGGCGGAAGCGCTTTAAAGAATCTTCTCTTTTGCCGGCATCCCGACTTATTTTTTCTCTGCGCGAAGACGGCTCCTCCCGTATAGGATAGTCAACAACGGTTCTTGGCGACCCAGTTTGCACCGCCGGGCGCAGCCAAAATCCGCCGTTGAAGGAATAGAAATGCTCAAAGGCTTTCGCGATTTTATTCTGCGCGGCAATGTGGTTGACTTGGCGGTCGCTGTGATTTTGGGCGCGGCCTTCAACGCAATCGTTACTTCGCTGGTCAAGGACGTGCTGACTCAGTTGATTGCTGCCGTCGCGGGCAAGCCTGATTTCAGCGCGATCGTCATGAAGGTGAACGGCACACCGATCCTGATCGGCAACTTTCTGAATGCAACATTTTCATTTTTGATTGTGACCAGCGTGATTTATTTTGGGGTTGTTTTGCCGCTGAACAAGCTGGTGGCCAAGCTCAAAAAGCCCGCGCCGGAGGCTGCGCCGATGACCAAACCCTGCCCCGAATGTTTGAGCGAAATTCCGCTGGCAGCGCGGCGCTGCCGCCATTGCGCCCAGCCGGTGGCATAAGATGAAGGCCGTCGTGGAGGGGCTTCGGAAGAAGCCGTTTGCGCCGCTGCTTTTGCTTGTGCTTGCGCCGTGCCCGCTGGTGGCGCAGATGACCCCACCGCCAGCCGCTCCCGCGGTCTTTGGTTACCGCGACTTTACTGCTCAGGCCAAGATCGAGGAGGAGTTTCTGGCGGCGCCTGACGCCAAGCTGGCCGGGCAGCATCTGAAGACGCTCACCAGCGAACCGCATCTTGCCTCGACGCCAGAGGACCGCAAGACCGCCGAATTTGTGGCGCAGAAGTTTCGCGCGGCGGGGCTGGAGACGGAGATTGTGCCCTACCGGGTGCTGATGAACCAGCCCAAAGTGGTTCGCGTCGAGGCGTACGACTCGAACGGCAAGCTGCTGATGAGCGGTCCGACGCGCGAGCACGTGGAGGGCGACCCCTACCAGGACGACCCTCGGGTGGCGATCCCGTTCAATGGCTCCTCCGGCTCCGGCGATGTGACGGCCGAGGTGGTGTACGCCAACTATGGGCGGCTGGAGGATTTTGACCGGCTGGCCGCGCAGCATATTGATCTGCGAGGCAAGATCGCTCTGGTTCGCTATGGGGCCAACTTTCGCGGGGTGAAGGTGTACATTGCCGAGCAGCGCGGGGCGGTGGGCGTGCTGATCTACTCCGATCCGCGCGATGACGGCGCGAGCAAGGGCGATGTGTATCCAATGGGTCCGTGGCGTCCGGAGACGGGCATTCAGTACGGGTCGGTGCAGTACATCTTCAAGTATGCGGGCGATCCGGAGACTCCGGGGGTGGCTTCAACGCTGGAGCTGCCGGAGGCGGCGCGGGTATCGCCTTACGGCAATGAGCCGCATATTATTTCGATTCCATTGAGCGCGCACGACGCTGGGCCGATCTTGCAGGCGTTGCAAGGAGCCAAGGCGCCGTCTGAGTGGCAGGGCGGGCTGGCGTTCCATTACCATCTTGGGCAAGTTGGAGGACCTGGCGGGGTAAAGGTGCATCTGGTCTCACAGCAGGATTATCAGCGGCGCATTATTTGGGATGTGATCGGCAAGGTGAAGGGCTCGGAGAGCCCGGAGGAGTGGGTGGTGGTGGGCAACCATCGGGACGCGTGGGAGTATGGCGCGGCGGATCCATCGAGCGGCACGGCGGCGATGCTGGAGGCGGTGCATGGCGTGGGCGCGCTGCTGAAGCAGGGCTGGCGGCCCAGGCGGACGATTGTCTTTGGCAGTTGGGATGCGGAAGAAGAAGGACTGATCGGTTCAACCGAATGGGTGGAGCAGAACGCGGCGGAGATGGAGCACGCGGTGGCTTACTTCAACACCGATGTCGCGGTTGCGGGCAGCGATTTTGCCGCCTCGGCGGTGCCGTCGCTGAAGCAGTTTCTGCGCGAACTGACGCGCTCGGTGAGCAGCCCGCTGGGCGGATCGGTCTATCAGCAGTGGCGCATCGGCCATCCGGCGCGGGAGGAGCGACTGAAAGGAATCGAGCGCCACGGCGAGAAGACGGCGAAGGCGGAGATTGAAGTGGGCGATCTTGGCTCCGGCTCGGATTTTTCGCCGTTCTTTCAACACGCGGGCGTGCCCTCGACCGACATTGGTTCGGATGGCGATTACGGCGTGTATCACTCGGTCTTTGACAACTTTGCGTGGTTTACGATGAATGCCGATCCGAAGTTTGTTTACTTGCAGGAGATGGCGCGGGTGCTGGGATTGGAAGCGGTGCGCATGGCGGATGCGGATGTGCTGCCCTACGATTATGCGGCGTATGCGGACGCCATCAGCAGATACATTGAGGCAGCGAAGAGCAAGGCCAAGGATCGCGGCGTTGAGCTTGATTTTGCTCAGGCCGAGGCGGCAGCGACGCGCTTTTGGGCTTCGGCGGAGCGGGTTCACCTGGCGCAGACGGCGGCGACGGGCGATCTGAAGCGGCTGAACGCGGCTCTGCGGCAGACCGAAGGCGCGCTGCTGAGCGAGCAGGGCTTGCCGGATCGGCCTTGGTATCGGCATACCATCTATGCTCCGGGCGAATACACCGGCTATTCGGCGGTGGTGATTCCGGGCGTGAACGAGGCGATTGACGCGCACGATGCGCGGTTGGCGGCGCAGCAGTTGATGGTGCTGACGCAGGCTTTGGAGCGGGCGGCGCGAACGCTGGATTCGGCGTTCGATTGATCCGGGCCTTGAGTTTGATCTGCAAACGGTGGACAGGGGGTTGGAGTCAGAGATCGCTGGTTGGGGTTTTGGTTTCCCATCCATTCCGCATAGAGCGCGGAATGGATGGGGCACTCTAGTTTTGTGGTTGATTGGGATTTGGGTTACCCGATTCGAGAATTTTCACTGTTGCATTGGAGTACAGCGTGGACCGGGAGGTCGGCGCAACGCTAAGGAAGCTCTGATCAAGTTCCATTTTCAAAGAAACCTTCCCTCAGGGGCTAAAGCCCGCATTCAATTCGAGCCACTTGCGGCGCAGCTAAAGCCGCGCCCTTTCCAAAACAGCGACTTAATCAGAGGCTCCCTAAGCCATTCAGAGACAGGCGCTTGGTTGGCGGATAGCCAACGGGTGATGCAGGTCACTGTCTGGCGTGAGGGGGAAGGGCAATCATTCAGGCTGTATGATTAGCGTCCGCGTGCGTGGAGGCGTTTCTTGAGCCGGTCCAGATTGCCGATGTTGCGCAGGATTTCTCAGATTGTTTTTCTGCTGCTCTTTCTTGGGTTGCTGTTCTTCGCCTCTTGGACACTGTTTCCCGGCGGCAAAGAGATTCATCTGCGGCCGCCGGTGCGTCTCTTCTTTGAGTGGGACCCGCTGGTGGCGCTGCTGAACGCCGTGGCCGGACACGCGCTCTATCGCGGGCTGCTTTGGTGTCTGCTGATTCTGCTGCCGACGCTCTTCATGGGGCGCTTCTTTTGCGGCTGGATCTGCCCGATGGGCACGCTGCAGCACTTCGTCGGCAATCTGCCCAGCGAGGCCAAGCGGGGCAAGCAGCGCATCGAGTCGAATCGCTACCAGCGCTGGCAGACGTGGAAGTACCTGGTGCTGATTGCCGGCCTGGTGGCAGCGGCCTTTGGCTCGGCGGCGCTGGGCTGGCTTGATCCGTTCAGTTTACTGGTGCGGTCTTTTGGGCTGTCTTTTCTGCCGGCGATCAACGTCGTGGCGCGCGCTATTTTCACGCCGCTTGAACACAGCCACATTCCCGTCATCAAAGCGACCGGCGGAGCGATTCATTCAGTCCTGCAAGTTCTGGTGCTCGATCTGCGCCAGCCGCATTATCTGCAAGGGCTGATTCTGGGCGTGCTGTTTGTGGCGATTCTTGTGATGAGCTTGCGCGTGACGCGCTGGTGGTGCAGGGCGATCTGCCCGCTGGGCGCGCTGCTCGGCGCGCTTTCGCGCTGGTCGATTCTGGGGCTGCACAAAGATGCGGCGACGTGCAACAACTGCAACCGCTGTCTGCTCAATTGCCAGGGCGGCGACGATCCGATCGGCGGCGTGCCGTGGCACAAGTCCGAGTGTTTGATGTGCATGAACTGCGTGGGCGCTTGCCCCCACGAGAGCTTGCAGTTCAAAATCTTCCGCAATGAAGCAGAGGTTGCTTCGCCGAATCTGGGGCGGCGGCGGGCGCTGACCGGCGTGGCGGCAGGCGCGGCGCTGGTGCCTCTGATGCGCTCGAATGTGGGCTTGGGCAAAGGGCGCAACGAACGGCTGCTGCGGCCGCCGGGTTCGCTCGACGAGTCTGACTTTTTGTCGCGCTGCATTCGCTGCGGCGAGTGCATGAAGGCTTGCCCGAATAATGCGCTGCATCCAACGCTGGAGCAGGCGGGGATTGAGGGCCTGTGGTCGCCGATGTTGGTGCCGCGCATCGGCTATTGCGAGCCGAGTTGCGTGCAGTGCTCGGAGGTCTGCCCCACCGGCGCGATCTGGCAGATTACGCCCAAGGAAAAGGGCTGGGTGGTTGGCGTAGGCGCCGAGCGGCAGAGCCAGCCGGTTCGATTGGGGACGGCGTTTTATGATCGCGGGCGGTGTTTGCCTTGGGCGCTGGCGACGGAGTGTATTGTTTGCGAGGAGTGGTGCCCGGTCTCTCCGAAAGCGATTTATATTGAAGAGGCGCAGGTGATCGATTCGGCGGGCAACACCAAGACGCTGAAGCAGCCGCGCATTGATCCGAGCCGCTGTGTGGGCTGCGGGGCGTGCGAGTACGCCTGCCCGCTGCAAGATCGTCCGGCGGTGTATGTAACCAGCATTGGCGAGAGCCGTTCACCGAGCAGTCAGATTTTGCTCAACCGAAAATGAAGGAGTTTAGATCATGATGATTCGATCGCATGGATGGATGTTTCCTATCTGGCTTTGCGTCATTGCGATAGTGGTTGGTTCGCTGGTTGCCATCTTCTCGTCGCGAGGCGACAAGAAGTAGCTTTGCATGAATTTGCAAAGTGGAATGAGTGGCGTTGATGTTGCAGGAGAAAAAAAAGGAGTGAATTCCGTGAAGTTCAAAACAGAATCGATCTTCGCCGCATTGGCGATTGTATTGCTTGTTTCGGTTGCGTGCACTGGTTGCAAGAAAACGAATGCAGATGCATTTCCAGCGACGGGCGCGATTGCCGGATGGGAGAAGACCAGCGAGACGCGCACATTTGCGGCGAAGGATTTGTGGCAGTACATTGACGGCGACGCCGAGCAGTACATCAGCGCGGGCGTGGTGAGCACATCAACCTCCGATTACAAGTATCAAGGGCAGTTGGAGGCGACGGTGGACGTGTACACGATGAAAGATGCGGCAGGCGCGCGCGTGATTCTGGAGAAGGGTCAGAGCAAGGATGCGCTTGCGGTGCAACTGGGCGATGCGGGCGTGGCGTATGCGCAGAGCGTGATCTTCCGCAAGGGTCCGGCACTGGTGCGCATCACTGCGTACGAGGCCGCGCCCAATGCGCAAGCCGCGCTGCTCGAGCTGGCGCATGGAGTTGAGGCAAAGCTGCAATAGATTGTTGCTGACCAGCGAAGTGCAAGAGGATAGGCATGAAAAATCGCAGAGAGTTTTTAAAGGACGCGGCTGCGGGCGCGGTGCTGATGGGCGCGGGGAGCAAGCTGGGATTGGCCGCGGCATCGGCGGGTAAATCAAAAGTGGTGATTGCGCGCGACGCGGCGCTTCACTCCGCTGACGGGCGCCTGGATGAGAGACGCGTTGCCGATTTGCTGGATCGCGCGATGGCCGCATATACAGGACGCGACAAGCCGATGGAAGCCTGGAAGCGCATTGTGCCGGTGGGCAAGGTGATCGGCCTCAAGTTGAACTGCACGGGCGGCAAGGGGATTGCAACGCATTTGGCGCTGACGCAGGCCATCTGCGAGCGCTTGCAGCAGGCGGGAGTGAAGGCGAGCGAGATTATTGTGTGGGAGGGCTTCAACGGCAGCATCGAGCACGCCGGATACACGATTGCAAGCGACCGCAATCACATTCGCTGCATCGGCACGGATACAGCGGGCTACGGCTACGAAGAGCAGCCGCTCCAGTGCGGCGCGGCGAATGTTCATCTATCAAAGATTCTCACGCGCGAGTGCGATTTTGTCATCAATCTTCCGGTGCCGAAGGATCACGATTTGGCCGGAGTTACTTTTTCATTAAAGAATCCGTACGGCGCGGTTCAACGGCCTTTTGAGCTGCACGCGAACGGTTGTGATCCAGCGGTTGCAGAGTTGAATGCATTGCCCGCGATACGCAACAAATTCCGCTTTACCATCGGCGATGCAATCTCTTCGATTTATCAAGGCGGACCGCAATTCCGTCCTGAGGCGCTGTGGCATCCGAATGCGCTGATGGTGGGCGAAGATCGCGTGGCGCTCGACACCATTGCCTGGCAGATGATTGAACGCAAGCGCGCGGAGATGGGCCTTAAGACGCTGGCGGCAGTGGGACGGCCCACAACATTTTTAACCACGGTTGCAAGCGCGAAGTACAATCTTGGGACCAACGATCCGAACCGGATTCATCAGATGGAGATTTAGTTCGAAGGAAGATTTTTTTCGAGAATGAGAGGATTGCGATGAAAAACCGCAGAGAGTTTTTGAAGGATGCAGCCGCGGGCGCACTGCTGATTGGCGCACAGAGCAAGCTGGGATTGGCCGCAACGCCAGCGGGCAAATCGAAGGTTGTGGTGGCGCGCGATGCGGGGCTGCATGATGCGAACGGAGTGCTTGACGAGAAGCGCGTGCCGGCGCTGCTGGACCGCGCGATTGCCATCTACACCGGGCACGACAAGCCAGCGGCGGCATGGAAGAGCATTGTGCCCGCGAACTTGATTGCCGCGGACAAAGTGATTGGCCTCAAGGTGAACGGTCTGGGCGGCAAGGGGATTTGCACGCACCGCGCGCTAACGCTGGCGGTTGCGGAGCGGCTGCAACAGATCGGCGTCAAACCCGGAAACATTTTGGTGTGGGATCAGAATGCCCACTTTCTGGAGGCTTGCGGCTTCTCGATCAACAACGATCCGAGCCGCATTCGCTGCTACCCTATCGATCAAGCGGGCTTCGAGGATGAGTCAATGGCGTGGGGTTCGGTCAAGGTCAAACTCACCAAGATTCTCTCTCGCGAGTGCGCGATGGTGATTAATCTTCCCGTTCTCAAGGATCACCAACTGGCCGGCGTCACCTTCTCGATGAAGAACATGTACGGCGTGGTGCAGAAGCCGTATGAACTTCACGCGAATGGATGCAACCCGAGTGTCGCTGATCTGAATTGCATTCCTACGATTCGCGAGAAGGTTCGCTTTACGATTGGCGATGCGATGAGTTCGGTTTATGATGGCGGTCCGGGCTTCCATCCGGAGCGGCTGTGGCATCCCAATGCGCTGATTGTTGGCGAGGACCGCGTGGCAGTTGATCACACTGCCTGGCAGATGATTGAGCGCAAGCGCGCCGAGGCGGGCGTGCCAACGCTGGAGGCCGCGGGGCGCCCGCCGCGCTACATTGCCACAGCCGCGGATAGCGCGCACGGATTGGGCACGAATGATCCGCAGCACATTCATTTGCTGGAAGTGTAAACGAAAGAGTTGGTTTGAAGTGTACGCGGCGGAACCGCAGGTCCTTCGACTCCGTTGGGCGCAAAAAACGCGCCCAACTCCGCTCAGGATGACAGAGTATTTTGCAAACGGAGATTAACCGGGAGAATCATCATGGCCGAGGAAACGGATCGCAAGCCGGAGGAAACAAAGCAAGGCCTGACTCGCCGCGAGGCGCTGCTGCAACTGCTGCGCGTGGGTGGAACGGCTGCGGTTGCGGCGGGCGCGGCGGTCTGGCTGAGCGAGCGCAGCACGCGTCCGCTTCCCGCCAAAGGCGAACAGGCGCGGCGCGATCATCGCATCGCATCCAGTTCTCAAAACACGCGATGGCCGCAGATGACCGTCATTCAAAACGGCGAACCCCGCGCGCTGGTGCTGAAGGCTCTTGAGAATCTGGGCGGAATCAGCCGCTTCATCAGCCGTCAGGATGTGGTGGTCATCAAGCCAAACATTGCCTGGGACCGCACGCCGGAGCAGGCCGCCAATACCAATCCCGATGTGGTTGCGGAGTTGGTGCGGCAGTGCTGGCAGGCAGGCGCCAAGCGTGTCATTGTCACGGATGTAAGCTGCAACGAGGCGCGCCGCTGTTTCAACCGCTCCGGCATTCGCGCCGCCGCGCTGGCCGAACACGCCGAGGTGATTCTGCCCGATCCGGAACTCTTCCGCGAGGTGGAGATGGGCGGCGTGGTACTGAAATCGTGGCCCGTCTTTGCGCCGTTTCTGGAGGCTGACAAGATCATCAATGTCCCCGTCGCCAAGCATCATGTTCTTACCGGGGCAACGCTGGGCATGAAGAACTGGTATGGCATTCTGGGCGGCGAACGCAACCGTTTGCATCAGCAGATTCATCAGAGCCTGGTGGATCTGGCCAACTTCATGCTGCCCACGCTCACGGTGATGGATTGCTATCGCATCCTGCTGCGCAACGGGCCAACGGGCGGCAATCTGGAAGATGTGGCAACCAAGAAGACTCTGGTTGCGGGCACCGATCCGGTGGCCATCGACGCTTATGTTGCGAAGGCCTACTGGAATCTTGACCCCGCGCAAATGCCGTATCTGGCGATGGCCTCCGCGCGTGGACTGGGCGTGGTGGAGTTTGAAAAGTTGCAGGTGAAGTCCAGCCAGCTCGCATAAAAACGACTAGCCGCATGAGAACCGGCCACTCGATGGAGGGGTCGACTTCATTGACTTCGCCTCGGCGAACGATAGCGCATAACCATTTGCTATACCCGCGCAACGTTGGGCTGGTTGATGGATCGGCGCGATTTGACCACAATGATGATGAGCCAAATGCTGAGCGCCAGTTCAAAAAGCATGGTGGGAAGTTCGTAGTAGTTCACGGAAACTATTGCTCCGAATTCGCGGCAGTTCAGGTACGCAAAGCCGCACACCAATTCATAGGTCGAGGCCAGCACGCCCAACGCGGCCAGAATTCTGGGAACGATGCGCGACCGGAAGAAGAGCCAACTGAAGAGCAGCGTGCTTAATGCGTAGAAAGTGAGACCGATATAGTATGCGTCCCAACCGGAGGCGAGCTGCAATCCGGCCAACGCCTGCAACTGTTTTGATTCGAAGGATTGCATCGGTCCTTCAGCGGTCATGATGCGCAGCGCGGTGAAGTCGCCGATCAACTGTTGAAACCACATTGCGACGTAAACCAATCTGGAGAGCGCCGCGAACAATGCAACGCCGCGAAGGACGGGATTGAGGAGCACGTAGAGAGCAGTCAATAACACAACGCCCGCAATGCCTTGCATGCAGGATGCCGCAATGAACAGGCGATAATTGTGCGCGTGAGCAATGAGGTTTTGCGCCGTGGCTGCGTCCTGGTTCCACACCAGAATGGGCGCGAAAAACTGAGTGAAGGAAAACATCATCATCGCGGTGGTCAACGGAAATGTGATTGCGAAGACGAGAGCTGCGATACGCTGTGATCGGTTCATCCTATCATCCTTTCTGTTTAATCAACGAGACGTTCCATTCAACTGGAGCGTGGAGGTTTTGGTCCACGCAATTTTTTTAGATGCGAATCAGATTGGTTCGCGCGAGCGGCGCAATTGGACTGCCGCGGCAAAAAAGATTGCGGCAAATACGAGTCCCATCCATAGCCCCGGCGTGCTCAGAAATCTGCCGGGAGTGAGTGATGCAAGCGGATCGGCAGGCGAAGCGCCTCCCTGCGCCAGTGGAGTGAATGCCTGTGAGTACCAGCCGGTCAAGCGGAAGGATAAAAGGTTGCCAAAATAGCTGGTGTTGAAGGCGATCTTTTCCGCCACACAGAGAGCGAAGGGCGGCAAAACAGCCCAAAGAAATGTTGCGCGGCGCGCATAACTTGATACGAGCAAGAGCCAGCCATAGATGGGCGCATACCAAAGCGCGCTGGATACAACAGCGCAGAGCAGCGAGATCCACATCTTCCACAACGGCAACTGCGGCCAGAGAACCGCGGTGCTTATACCATTGCCCAGCGCGATTGCGGTGATCAACAAGAAGAGAATGGTCTGCGCAACGATGATCATAGCAAAGGTGATCAGCGGCAGAACCACGAACGGAATGCACGCCTTGGCCAGCACCGTGGTGAGATCGGAGACAGGCAGCGACTTCCAGAAGAGCACGCTACGGTCGCGCCGTTCGCCATAGAGAGCATCGAGGCAGTAAAAAGCGCCGGTGATAAAGGACGTCAGCAGAAGCGCAAACGCCGCGGCGTGAAAGGGAAAATGCAATGCGGTTTGTTGAGTCAGCGGATCAGCCAGCATGGCGTGCATCTTCGACCATTCATGAAGAATGCTGATCACAAAGCCGAGCACGAAGAGAACCGCGACGGTCAATGGCGCAATGAAGATCGAGTTGTTCTCCCACAGCTCGCGGCGCACCGACCACAGCAGCGGCCGAGTGGCTGCAACCGCGGCGGGCACAATCTGCGGCGTGTCCAGAGAATATTCAGGCGTGACGTTTGATTGAGTATTCATCTTGTTGCACCTTCTCTCTCAGCGGATGCTTTGGCCAACACGGCAATGAACAAGTCTGCGATGCTGGGAATGTGGGTCTCTCCGAGCGCAGCCAGTTGTGCGCGATCCGCGCCATCGAAGAGAAAAATATGACGACCGATCGCCTGGCGCTCATGCATCGGTTTGAGGGCTCTGGCCGCGCTGATTCGATCCGGATGCACGATCACTTCCTGATAGCGCTGCTCAAAATCTTCCATGCCGCAATTGAGAGCGATGCGTCCGCGATCAATAAACACGAGGTCGGTGAGGATGTGCTGAACGTCTTCCACCTGATGGGTTGTGACCAAGATGGTACGGCTGCGATCGTAGTAGTCGTTCAGCAGCGAGTCGTAGAATTGCTTGCGATAAAGGATATCGAGGCCAAGCGTCGGCTCATCCAGCACCAGCAACTTTGCGTCAATGGCCATGACCAGCGCGAGGTGCAATTGAGCGACCATGCCTTTGGATAATTGCCTGACACGGCTGTTGCGATGGATTGCGCTTCTGGAAAGAAAGCCTTCCGCCTTGGCGCGGTCGAAGCGCGGATGCACGCCAGCAACGTAGTCGAGCGCTTGCGAGACTCGCATCCAACGCGGCAGCACGGCGACATCGGCGATGAAGCAGACATCGCGCATCAACTGGTTGCGCTCGCTCCACGGGTTGCGCCCGAGCACCTTCAGTTCGCCCTCATACTTGGTGAGGCCGAGGATCGCGTTGAGCGCGGTGGTTTTGCCTGCGCCGTTCAGTCCGATGATGCCGAGGATGCGGCCTTCTTCGACACGCAAATCGATGCCATCCAGAGCAATCGTCTTGCCGTAAACTTTGCGGAGTCCGCGTGCTTCTATCACGGTCATAGCCTCGGCTCCTTTTCATTTGCTGGATTCGAGGGACGCTGGTTTTCAGCCGCGTCCAGAAGTTCTTTGGGGTTCAGTCCTAGCCGGAGAATATTGGCATATACGCGCGGCCATTCGTCGGTGAGAAACTTTTTGCGTTCGCCCTGCAACAGCACGGCGCGCGCGCCTGCATTGATAAACATACCGCGGCCTCTTCTGCTTTCCACCAGTTGCTCGTCCACCAGTTCCTGATATCCTTTCAGAACTGTAAGAGGATTGACCCGGAACTCGGTTGCGACATTGCGCACCGAAGGCAATGGATCGCCCTCGTTCAACCCGCAGTCAAGGATCATCGCAACCACTCGATTGCGAATCTGGCGGTAAATCGGCTGACTGTCATTCCACTCAGTTTCCATCTCTTTCCTCGTTATTCTCTACGAGAGTTGTCATCCCGTCACTTTAACAGCCGCAAGTCCATGTGCCCGGTGATGAGCTTTCCTCCAGGCTGCATGTAGACCCAGTCCTCGGTGTGATGTTCGGCGTCGATCAAGGTGAAGACAACATGTTGCAGGTATCCATACTGGGTGCCACCGGCAACGTCAAGAAAATTGAATTCCAGGGTTTTACCGTCCGGCGAAAGCTTGCCCACGAAGCGCGGCCTGTTTGCCGCATCACAAAAATGCGTCAGCAGCAGGCGATCCTCATCCTTGTCAAAGAGGCTGATGTCGCCGATTGTCGTTCCTGTTGCCTTCATTTCATGCACAACCGCATTTCCGCTGGAGGTGACGTGGATCGTTACCTGCATGGTGTTGCCGCCCAATCCCATGTCGGCAGGGTCAGTTTTTATCGTGCCCAGCCAGACGCCGGCCAGGGATTTCATGATGTCGTAGGATTTTTGTGCTTCGGTTGGGGGCGGGGGCGTGGAGGGTGTCTGCGCAAACGCCAGGTTGGAAAGCGAAATCAGTCCTATGAACAGTGCGGTTTGAAAAAACTTCATCTTTCATTCTCCTTAAGAAGTTCATTCTCTTAGGGTTCGACGGCTAGGACGGTTTGTCGGCCGGAACGTTACTGTTGTAGTTGACTACAACACTGATATTTTGTCAAGCGATTTTTTATTATTTTTTGTGTGCCTGGGGAAAATATTTGCTTCGGGGTTGTCAAGCGCAGCCGAGGGTAGAGGTTCGGCCGTCAGGGGTAAACCTCACAGGGAGATCCCCCGGCTGGTGGGGCGGAAGTAGTAGTTTGACGTTTACGGGAGGCGTTCTTGGTTTGTGTTTTCCCTCGAAATACGGTCTCAACACAAATTTGAGGCGCCGTCCCTACGGGACTCCGGCGGTCTTCTTTCTGGCCCTTTCCCACCGTTGAAACGGTGGGCTAATTACCGCTGCGCCTACGGCGCGGGCTAGCTGGCGTTGTCCGCATACGGCCTCAGCACAGATTTGAGGCGCCGTCCCTACGGGACTCCGGCGGCCTTCTTGCTGGTCTTTTCCCACCGTTACCTCCCCAAGAAACAAAGATCATTTCTTGGGGACCCCGTTGAAACGGTGGGCTAATTAACTCTGCGCCTACGGCGCGGGCGAGGTGGCGTTGTCCGCATACGGCTGCAACTACGGCGCGGGCGAGGTGGCGTTGTCCGCGCCGTTGGTTTAGGGAACCTCTGATTAAGTTTCATTTTCAAAAAAACCTTTTCTCAGGGGCTAAAGCCCGCATTTATTTTGGGCTATTTGCGGCACGGTCGAAAACGCAGCCTATCTCCTTTAGAATCTTTGGGGGATTTCGGTCGCCCCTCCGGGGCTAGTACATGTATCTCTGCATCCTACCCAGGGTTCCGCTGCGCTCCACCCTGGGCTATTCTCATGTCGCCCCTCCGGGGCGAATGCCGCAGATGTGTTTTCATCCACTTGAGTGGGCCGAAGGCTCATGGAGACACGACTGAAGAGGCTGCGGAAAAAGGGCTGAATCTGGGTGAAGACCCAGAAAAAATCCCGCAGGGGCTAAAGCCCATTCTTTATTATCAGTGTCTTGCGGCACGACTGAAGTCGTGCCCTTATTACAAAACCTTCCCTAATTGAGTTTTTCCGCAGCCTGGAAAGCCGTACCCTGACGCTTCTTGCATTGCTAGATCAGTTTTCCGGAGGTACGAAGTCGCTCAGGAGCGAAAGGCATTTCAACGGCATATGTAAAAAGTCCGGGCCTAAAGGCCAGGTGTTGAAGATTCGGCATTCAGGGACCTGAAGGTCCCTGCTCCCTCCGTGGTGCGTAGGAGAGTGTTTTCAGGGGCTAAAGCCCCATTGATTCTATGGACGTTATCGGCACGACTGAAGTCGTGCCCTGACGCTTCGGGACTTTTTATTTAGTTTTTCCGCAGCCTGTGAAGTTGTGCCTTTGTTACAAGACCTGCCCTAATTGATTTTTTCCGCAGCATGGGAAGCTACGCCCTTTCAAAGCGAGGGCTGCAATTCCGAGTGCGATTGTCTTGAGTCAGGAGGCGCGAGACTGCTTCAGGCGTCATCGCATAGTACACTGAGTGCCAGATGACGACTGCGAGCAAACTACTTCTTCTTTCGATTGGCGCCGCAAGTTTTGGCGCCGCATTTATCCTTGCGGCGCAGCAAGGCGGCGGGCGTTCAACGGACTTGGGTCAGTCGCATCAGTTTTCAAGCGAGATGGGATTCACTCTCGCCTATCCGGCCGAGTGGAGCACGACTGATCTGGGCCCGATGCTGCCGGCTTCCAAGCTGGCGCTCAATCCGCAATTTGCCAATGATTCCTATCGGCGCTCGATCGAGTGCACGCAGAAGATTTTTTTTGCACGCAGCGGCGAGCCGCAGTCCATCTTTTTGGGCGGAGTTCTTACCACGGAGTGCATGGGGCAGAAGCCCGACCTGGACACGTTCACCGCTCGCACCATGAACAGCTTGAATGGGCGCTATCAACTCAGCGATACGCACTATGCGGCTTTTTCGGTGCAGGGACAGAGCTTTTGGGCGCTCCGGACCAAAGCCGTTGAACGCAAGGATGCAAGCTCTGTTCAGACGATTGAGTATCTGGCCGCGGTGCTGCCCAAGGGGTTGATCTATCTATCGGCGCAATCCAAAGACGCGCGGGCGCAGGCAGGCTTTGAGCACGCGCGGCTGCATCTGGACAACAACATTGAAACCGATCTGATTCCCGAGGGCGTTTTTGACGCAGCAACTCCGGCCCATGCGGAGTTCACCAAACTTGCGCCGCAATCGGCCGCCATCACATTCGTCAACTTCGACAAGACAGCCTCGCATCATTACAAGAGCGATCTGGGATTCAGCTACGAAATTCCCAGTGACTTCCAGATCTTCGACCCGCGGGATTGGGAGGCAAAGCATCGCCTGGATGCAAACGGTCAGCCGGTCGCTACGCAGGTTCCCGAGGCGCAGCGGCGAAGGACGCTGGTGGTGGCCAGAACCGAAGGGCAATCCAGGCAAGTGATTCTCACATCCTGCACCGGAGCTTGCCTGGGACCGCTGCAAAATTCAAAGAATCTGAATCTTCTGCTGGCGAATGACGTGCTTGATCTGGCTCGGAAATATACGCTGCGCAATACTCGCTACGGCGCTCTGACGGTTGGCTCTCATGCTTTGGTCCTGATGCGTTCCACGGCGGCCTTCAAGGCTCAGCCGTGGGAGCCGGAAAAACAGATGGCAGTGATGATAACGCCGGTTCCGGGCGGAGTGATCGAGTATTTTCTGCTGTGCAAATCGCGCGCCGATCTGGATGCGCTAGCGGCGACGCGCATTCATTTTGACGATGGCGCAGAGAGCGAATTGATTCCCGAGGAAGCCCTGAACACGAGCCAGCTCACCGCGGCACTCGACTCCGCGCCGCAGATTCCCGCTCCAGAGGCAGCGCAAACTCACGCTCAAGGCGCCGTGGTGGAGGCAATTGAGCCGATCGTCATTGAACAATACGACCACGTGTACACCATGGCTGCCGATGGAACCGGCACGCGCCTATTCACCATGGCGGCCACGGTTCACTCGGAGGCGGCGGTGCGGCAACTGGGGCTGCTCAAGCTGCCGTTTGCCTCCGGCTCCGGACACCTTGAACTGGTTTATGTTCGCGTGCGCACTCCGGATGGCGCGGTGACCGAGACGCCCGTTGATCAGGCCATCGAGATGCCGAGCGCCGTTACCACCAGCGCTCCCTTTTACAGCGATCTGAAGGAGCTTCAGTTGCCGGTGCGCAATCTTCGCGTCGGTGACCGGCTGGAGTATCAGGCGCGCTTTGTGATCACCAAGCCCGAAGTTCCCGGCCAGTTCTGGGGCAGCGAGAACTTTATCACGGACACGGTGACCCGTTCGCAGACCATGGAGCTGCGCGTGCCAAAAGATATGCACGTGCATGTTTGGAGCCCGGCTCTGAAGCCCACTGAAAGCACCACGGCAAGCGAGCGCATTTACCACTGGCAGACCTCCAACAACTTGCCGACCGTGGGTGCGGAGGCGGAGGCTGAAAAAGAGCGCGACAAAAAGCATCTATGGAGCGAAGCCGAAGAGCTGGACGAAAGGGATGGCAAGCTGCCTTCGGTGGCTTGGACCACATTCAAAAGCTGGGAGGAGCTGGGAAGCTGGTATCGCAGTTTGATTGCCAGCCGCATTCTTCCCGTGGCTCCCGAGGTCAGAGCGAAGGTGGATGAGTTGACCGCGGGCAAGAGCACGCAGAATGAAAAGCTGCGCGTTCTTTACCAATATGTCGCCTCGCAGATTCGTTACATCGGCGTGGCATTCGGCATCGGCCGCTTGCAGCCCCACGCGGCACTGGATGTGCTGGAAAACCAATATGGCGACTGCAAGGACAAGCACACGCTGCTAGCCTCGATGATGAGCGCGGTTGGCTTGCATCCG
This sequence comes from uncultured Occallatibacter sp., assembly GCA_964644105.1. Classification (GTDB taxonomy): domain Bacteria; phylum Acidobacteriota; class Terriglobia; order Terriglobales; family Acidobacteriaceae; genus Telmatobacter. The sequence goes on from CAZXVX010000007.1 coordinate 29,688, forward strand.
GAGGCGGTGTTGGTGGGCGAGGGCGTGCGCTTCAACCCGGATTTGCCTTCGCCTGAATCCTTCAATCATCTCATCACGCGGGTGATTGTCGATGGCAAACCGGTGTGGCTTGACGCCACTGCCGAGGTTGCTCCTTACGGCGCATTGCCGGCCAGTTTGCGCGACAAAAACGCGCTGGTGATTCCGGAAGAGGGACCGGCTGTTATTGAACGAACTCCTTCGCAGTTGCCTTTTGCCGCGGTGGACACGATGGATGCGGTTGGCACACTGAACCCGGCCGGCGTTTCGAACTCGCACATCGTGATGACCATGCGCGGCGATTCAGAGATCATGGTGCGCACCGCGTTTCATCAGGCCGAGGCGGGCGAGTACGATGAGATTGCGCAGAAAATCTCACTGGGGATCGGCTATGGAGGCGTCACCAGCCATGCTGAAATTTCGCGCCCGGAAGAGACCGCGGAGCCCTTCCGCCTGAGCTACGACTACAGGCGCGAAAAGGCCGGCGACTGGGCGCACTATCGCATGGTTGCGCAGTGGATGCCGACCAATCTGCCACGGGTCAGCGATCAGGAGCCGCCCACCCGCTCGATTGACCTGGGACCGCCGCGCACCGAGATCTCGACGGCGGCGATGAAATTGCCCCTCGGATGGTTCGCCACGCTGCCCCAGCCCAAGCGCGTTCAATCCAGTTGGGCGACCCTGGAGGAGAGCTACCGCTTCGAGAACGGAACGGTTTATGCGCGGCGCGAGCTGGTGGTTCTGATTCAGAAAGTGCCGCAGGCTGAATGGCGCGCGTACAAGAAGTTTGCCGACCAGGCCGGCTTTGGCGATGAGCCCACCATCCAACTGACTCCCGCTGCCGGCAGTGTTTCCGCGCAATAGGCGGAAGGCACGAAGCTTAATAGTTACCCTCTCCGCTCCAATTGAACCACAATTCGTGCAGCGTTAACGTGGCATTGATCTTGATCTTGCACACTCGCTACAGAGATTCCCGAGCGGCTGCGGAATCCGGGCTCGAATTGCATCAAGGAGCGGAAATGCCCCTATCCACCATCTCCTATCTCTGGCGCGACCGGAAGGCTACGGAAGGCTTTCGGACCGGCGTCTCGTTGCATAGCCACACGAACCAGTCGCATGAAACTTTAGATTTTCTGGCCAATCTGGGCAGTCAGCACCCATGGATTCGCCCACTGCTTACCCGCCTTGAACAGCGCTCGGAGCACATTCATGGCGTGCCCATCAATTACGCGGCGAGCTACTGGACGCCGCCGATGACTCCCAAGCTGGCCTTTGATCTGGAATCCCGCCAGGTGGAGAAGCTCAACCTGGATTCGATGGTTTCGATCACCGACCACGACACGATCAATGCGCCGATGCTGCTGCGCACCGTGCCCAGCGCGCGCCAGATACCGGTGTCGGTGGAGTGGAGCGCGCCTTACGGCGAGCAGTCCTTCCACCTTGGCGTGCACAACCTGCCCAGTGCACGCGCGCATGAATGGATGCAGACGCTGGCCGATTACACCGCGCATCCCAGCGACGCTCGCTTCACCGAGATTCTGCGCGCATTGGATGAAGAAGCGAATGTGCTGGTGGTCTTCAACCATCCGCTTTGGGATTTGTATCTGATCGGTCGAGAGCGGCACGAGTTCCTGGTGAACCAATTCCTGCTCAAGAACGGCAACTACCTGCACGCGCTGGAGCTGAACGGGTTGCGCAACTGGGATGAAAACCGCGCCGTCCGCCGACTGGCCGAGCAGTGGAATATGCTGCTCATCTCGGGCGGCGACCGTCACGGCGTGGAACCCAACGCCAACATCAATTTGACCAACGCCACCAGCTTCACCGAGTTTGTGCATGAAGTGCGGCGCGAGAAGAAGAGCGATATGCTCTTCATGCCGCAGTACGCCCAGCCCTGGAAGCATCGCCTGCTGCAATCCACCATCGATGCCATCCGCAACTATCCCGAATTCCCCCTCGGATCGCGCACCTGGGATGAGCGTGTCTATCATCCCGATGCCAGCGGCGTCATCCGTCCCCTGTGCGAGTTATGGCCCAGCGGCAAACCGCCCAGAGCGATGAGCTGGCTGCTGGCCATGGTGCAGATGATGGGCTACGCTCCGCTCTCCGGCGGTTTGCGCATGGCCTGGAGCGACTCGCGCCAGTTGCGGGTTGCGCTTGGCGAGTAGACCGGATCTTCAAAACAATGCAAGCGCCCCGGGTCCGGAGCTTCGGACCTGGGGATGGTAAGAATCTTTGCGAAGCAGGCGGGTTGAAGACCACCGAGGAAATGAATGTTCGCACAATCCGTCCTGGAAAATGATGCCGCGGCAGAACCACTTACAACGCTGACAAAACCGACCCAGCCCCGGGTAGCATACTTTCCCGACTCCTTCCATGAAGTGAACGGCGTGGCGCACACCAGCCGCCAGTTCGAGGCGTTTGCGCGCCGCCGCGGCCTGCCATTTCTTTGTGTGCGCGCCGGCAATCGCGCTCCATCCTTCTGCAAGGAGGGTTCCGTCCAAAGTTTGGAACTGCCCCGCGGATTGCTTTCCATCCCACTTGAAAAAGACCTCAGCTTCGATCCCGCTTACCTGCGCCATCTCTCGATGATCCGCTCGGTCTTTGAGCGCTTCCGGCCTGATGTTGTTCACGTTACCGGCCCCAGCGAACTCGGCCTGCTGGGCGCATGGCTCGCGCGCCGTCACGGATTGCCGATTGCCGCCAGTTGGCACACCAACATCCACGAGTACGCCGCGCGCCGCGCCGCCCGCTTCCTGCGTTTTCTGACGCCGCCGCGCGCCGCCGCCGCTTGCCAGAAAATCGAAGAGCTCGCGATGCGCGCCACCGCTCGCTTTTATCGCATGGCTAGCGTTCTGTACGCGCCCAATCCTGACCTCTGCGCGCTGCTTGAGCGGCACACTGGGCAAAGCTGCCGGCTGATGCCGCGCGGCGTAAACGCTGAGCTCTTCGATCCTGCCAAGCGGCAGCGCAACCCAGACGACCGGCAAACCATTCTCGGATTTGTCGGGCGCATGTCTGTGGAAAAAAACGTTGCCCTGCTGGTTCGGATTCAGCAGGAACTGGAGGCGCAGGGCGAGACAAACTTCCGCTTTCTGATGATCGGACAGGGCAAGCAGGAGGCATGGCTGCGCGAGCGTTTGCCGCGCGCCGAATTTGCCGGAGTGCTCAAAGGCGAGCCGCTTGCCCAGGCCTTTGCGCGCATGGATCTGTTCGTCTTTCCATCGCATACGGACACCTTTGGCAACGTGGTGCTGGAGGCGCTGGCGAGCGGGGTTCCGGCGATTGTCACTCCCGACGGCGGCCCACCGACGATCGTGCGCGACAATCTTACCGGGCGCATCGTTGGCGACGATGGATTCACCGCCGCCATCGCCGCTCTGCTCGCCGACCCCGCCCGCCACGCCCAGATGCGCCAAGCCGCCCGCGCCTACGCGCTTGCCGCCAGTTGGGACTCCGTCTTTGAAGGCGTCTATGCAGGCTATCCACTTGCATTTTGAGTTCTTCTGGGATGGATTGATTTGATCAACGGGCTGGAGTTATTGATCAAAGGGAGAGCCTCCGGCTTTGGCGGTTGCAGTCGCAGAGGCGCCGTCCCTACGGGACTCCGGCGGCCTCCTTGCTGGCCCTTTCCCACCGTTGAAACGGTGGGCTAATTAACCCTGCGCCTACGGCGCGGGCTAGCTGGCATGGGCTGTGTACTCCCATTTTCAAACATCTCAATCTGGCCCCTTTTCAGGGGCCGCAAACCAGAAAGCCTCCGGCTTTGACGGGGGATATTTAGTTGGCAACCCATTTGAAGCTCCGCTCATTCCAAAAAACCTTGAATCCTCTTCGACAATTCGATAATCTTTGCTTTAAGGTAGCGTGCATGACTAATTCCCCGCTCAACGTCGCATCTCTATTCGCCTTCATTGTGCTTGCTTTTGGGCAGGCAGTTGCACAGCAAGGCGCCACGGCCGGCGACAGCAGCTCCTCGCTGGACCCGTCCATGCAGTTGATCGAGTCCAAGCTGAACGCGATTGGGCCGCTTCGTTACGTTGTGACCTGGAAGAACACCAGCGACGGAAGCACCACGACCAACACCATTGTGGATTTGCAATCGAAGTTTGCCGCCGATTCCACCCGCTGCCGGATCTCTTTTCATGACAAGATGATCAGCGCGGGAAGAATCGATCACGACAGCGATTTTGATTTCTTTCTGAATTCCGTGCAGAGCGTTGCGGTCGAACCCCTGAGTCAACTTGATTCCGAGTATGCCGCCGAAGGCGGATCCTCAGGCTTTGTCGCAACCTCCATTGTTCCCGCGCAGTCCGCGCTGGTGGTTCGGTTTAACGACGGGAAGAAACTTAACTTCGACTTTGCCGATGAAGGCGCCGCAAACAGTGTTTCCAAGGCCATGACGCGTGCCATTGAACTGTGCGCCGGCGGAGGCAACGACCCCTTTGCACTGACCGCCGAAGAGCACGCGGAGATCGATAGGGATCAGCAGGAGGCCGCGGAGCGCGATCGCCAGTTCTCAGCCCAGCAGGCGCAGAAGTTAGCTGAGCAGCAGGCCGCCGAACAGGCTCGCCTGGCCGAGATGCAGGCCCAGCAACAGGCCGCCGCCGAAGCGCAGGCGCATGATCAGGCCATCGCCGCCTGCAACAAGCAATGCGATGCCACCAAAAAATCCTGCCTCAGAGGCGCTCATACATTGCACGCTCTCAGCTTTGCAACGGCCATGCTGGGCGCCATGAATAACAATAACGACGCTGTGAGCACAGGAACGGATGGAATGGATACCGCCCACAACGACGCGCAAACCTGCAACGACAATGCCGACGCATGCAAAGCCAATTGCCAGTAATTGATTCATCGTGGAAATCTTTTAGCTTTCTACCCGCTTTTGCAGGAGAATGACCGTGAGAAGTTCTTTCCGATTCATGATTTTGGCCTTGGCGCCGGCGCTTATTTTGCCCGCCGCGGCCTGCGCGCAGGATGCTTCGGCCGCGGCGAGGCAGAACGGCCCCACGCTCGAATTCACCATGCGCTACCTGCAGCAAAACGCCGTCGAGGGAAGGATTTCGTATAGCGCCGATGTGATTGACACCGCGCAGAACGGCGCAGTGTGGAGAAATAATTTTGCCGTTGAAACCAGCAACCTGACGGCCGACGCCCAAAGCTGCCGGCTCGCTTATCATTGGCGCGCCGAAGTGAACGGCGCGGTTGCCGATGATGCGGACTACACACTGCCGCTGCGCCAGGTGAGCAGCATCCAGGTGGTGGCGCAGGATAAAAATCAGTTGCAGGTGGACACTCGCGCGGGCCACCCCGAATGGATCTCGCAGATTTCGCCCCACGTTTTTGCGCTGGTCGCGAGCCGCCCCGGAGGCATCGAAAATGTCTTCCTCTTCACGAGCGAAGAGACTGCTTATCGCGTTGCCAAAGCCATGCGCCATGCCGTCGAAGTTTGCGCCAGCGGAAAGGATAATTTCTAAATGCAATTTCAAAGAATGGTTCGTCGATCCGCTGCGCTTATTTTGATTATTTTTCCGGCCGCGGCTGTGAGTATTGCCCAGAATCAAACTCCCGCCAATGTAGCCAATCAAGCTGGCGCTTTGCCCGCCGCGCCGGGGGATTCATCTCCGTCGATGCCGGCCTCGGCGCCACAGTCCGCGGTGCAGGAGGGCGGCATTTGGCGCGACAGCGACACAGGACTCAACTGGACCCAATCAGACAACGGAGAGAATGTGAATTGGGATCAGGCGATGAGCTACTGCAAGAGCCTGCGGCTGGGCGGCTTTTCCGATTGGCGCTTGCCGGAGATTGACGATTTAAAACAGATTGACGATCCGCTGAGTCCGGGGCACTTGAAGGGCCCACTGCAGTTGACCGGCCAGCAGTGGAGCGCCACGCAGGTGTCGAACGGGTCGGCCTATTCACGCGACTTCCGCTTCGATGGTCAATCCGGATTTCGCGCGCTCTGTGTGCGCCGTTCGGTGATCGGCATTGCTTTCAAGGATAACTCCAAAGAGGGTGTGCAGGTGCGCTGGGTCTCCAAAGGCGGCCCGGCGGAACGGGCAGGGATCAGAGCGGGAGACACCATCCTGACGATTGACGGGCGCAACTTGTCCAACAACGAAGACTTCGTCAACGACATCTCGCCGCGCCAACCCGGCTCCTCCGCCACACTCGGCGTTCGGCGAAACGGCACGATGCAGGAGTTTAGTGTGACCATCGCCTCCAATTGAAATTGGCTTTGGATTTTGGATTCCCCGATTCTCAACCGGTGAATTATTCGATGCCGGCAGTTTATCGCGGCGCATGCAGAGTGAGCCGGATGGTGCGCAGATCGCCGCCGGCCGAAGAGATCACAATTTCTCCAGTGGCTTTTTTGCACAGACTCTTGAACTTTTCGCCCCATTCCACCAGCACCAGCGCATCGGGCGTCAGCAGCTCATCGAGTCCCAGCGTCTCCAACTGGCGCTCGCCCTCGAGCCGATAAACATCCAGATGATAGAGCTGGACGGCGCGGCCCTCGCGCGTGCCTTGGTACTCGTGCAGCAGGTTGAAGGTGGGGCTGGTCACTTCGTCCGCATCGGCCGCCTCCAGCGCCTGCGCCATGCCTTTGACGAGCGTGGTTTTGCCGGCGCCGAGGTCGCCGGTGAGCAGCAGCAGTTGCGGCGGCGTCAACAGGCGGACCAGCTCGCAGCCCGCCTCAATGGTTTCTGCGGCGCTTCGGGTGGTAAACAGGCGCGTCAAGCCGGCGGCGGTATTGGTCATTGGGCCTCCTTGCAGGCGGATTGGTTGATCGGCAACCCCTGCAACCAAACCATACCGCTGATGCCATCGGATCCAAAATGAATCTTCCGTGACTGAAATGCGCGAGCCAGATGCGGCAGGCTGTCGGTGGCCAGCAGGGTGTGCTCATCGGCGGCGGAGACTGCCAAGTCGGCGGCCAATCCGTGCAGGTAGACCGCTGCCTCAACCGCCTGTGCCGCATCCCGTGGATGCTGCGCGAGCAGGGCGGCGATCAACCCGGTGAGCAGATCGCCGCTGCCGCCCTTGGCCATGCCCGGATTGCCGCTGGTGTTCACCGCAACGCTGCCGTCGGGGTGGGCGATGAGCGTGCGCGCGCCTTTGAGCACGAGCGTCACTCCGTGGCGCTGCGCAAAACCGCGCGCCGCGTCCAGCCGATTGGCCTGCACCTCGGCAGTGGAAATGCCCGCCAGGCGCGCCATCTCGCCCGGATGCGGCGTCAGCACCAACGTCCGTCCCTCGGCCAGCCTGGGGAGCAAACCGGGCCTTGCGGCGAGAATGTTGAGGGCATCGGCGTCGAGGACGGCGGGCAGGCGGGTGGCGGCGAGCAGGCTAAAGATGAACTCGGCAGTCTCCGCGCTCTGCCCCAGGCCGGGACCGATGGCCAGCACGGACTTGGCCGCCAGTAGCTCTTGCAAGAGCTCAGGCGCGCAACCATCCGCCGCGATGGATCCGGCGGCTGTGGCGGCGAGCGGGAAGGTCATCAACTCCGGCGCAACCGAGGCAACGAGCGGCAGGACGGGCGCGGGGATTGCCGCCGTGACCAGACCCGCACCAGCGCGCAGCGCAGCTAGAGCCGCCATTGCCGGAGCGCCGGACTTGCCGACAGAACCGCCTACGATCAGCACGTGTCCGAAGTTGCCTTTGTTGGCGGCGGCGGGGCGGGGCGCCTGCGCCAGAGCGAGTGAGGCGCCGGCCCAAGTGACTCTCAGCGCGGAGACAATGGCCTCGGGCGGCGAGCCGATGGGCGCGACGACGACGGGCTGATTCGAGCGCCGGGTCAGGTGGCCGAAGACGTGAGCCGGCTTGGGCGCGGTGAAGGTGATGACCGCGTCGGCGGGGAAGACGGGGGTGGGTGGGGTGGGGGCGGTCAAATCAGCAGGCCAGCCGGAGGGCAGATCGACGGCAAGGATTGGCGCGGGGCTGGCCTTGAGCCACTCGAGCGCGGCAGCGGCCATGCCCCTGAGCGGCGGCTTGAAGCCGGTGCCAACGACGGCGTCGAGAATCAGATCGGCATGGAGCGCGGCGGTGTGCAGCGAGAGATCTTCGGGGCTTTCGAGGATGTGGACGATCCCATGGGGCGGGCTGGTCAGCTGGCGCCACGCAGCGGCCGCGTCGCCAGTGAGGCCTTCCGGCGCGCCCAGCAGCAGCGTGGTGACCTCAAGGCCGGCGGAGGCGAGCAACTGCGCGGCCATCATTCCGTCGCCGCCATTGTTGCCCCGGCCGCAGAGGACCGTTATGCGTTGCGCGCGGGGAAAGTGGCGGCGCGCAAAGGCTGCCACCGCGGCTGCCGCAGCCCGCATCAGCTCGAGCGAGGGCACGCCGAAGCGCTCGGTGGTTGCGCGGTCGCAAGATTGCATCTCGTCGGCGGAAAGAACCTGCATGGGAACCATGGTAGACGATCCGGGAGCGTGATGCTGAAGAACGGCAAGAATCCCATCCAGCGCTAGCGCAGCCGCGTCTTTTTGTTATGCTGCATTCACAGCCTCATGGTAGAGTGAGGGGCAGTCGAGGAGCATGGATGAAGCACCGCAACTTTGCCCACTTCGCAGGGATCATCGCCACGCGGCCTATTGCTCTGCTCAGCCTGATTTTGATGACCGGCGCGTGTTTTGCGCAGAGCGGCAAGCCAGCCGCGCCGCCGGCACAGGCTGCTGCTTCAGCGCTGTTGCTCAGTGACATACACTTCGAGCCATTCTGGGATCCGGCCAAGCTTCCGCAGCTTATAGCGGCGCCGGTGAGCGGCTGGGAGGCGATTCTGTCCGCCGCGCCCTCAGCGGATCAGGCGCAGCGCTTTGCCGCCTTGCAGCAGGGCTGCCATGCGCGCGGCGCGGATACATCGTACGCGCTGTATGACTCCAGTTTGAAGGCCATGCGCTCGCGCGCCGCCGGGGCAAGCTTCGTGACCGTCAGCGGCGATTTAATCTCTCATGCCTTCGATTGCAAGTTCAAAGCTCTTGCGCCTAACTCCACGCCGGAAGAATACAGGGCCTTTGTGGAAAAGACTTTGGATTATGTGATTGATGAGTTATATCAATCGTTTCCCAATACGCCCGTGTACATTGCGATGGGCAACAACGACTCTGATTGCGGCGATTACCGGCTTGACGCGGGCGGCGAGTTTTTGGCGGCGATAGGCAAAGAAGTTACCAAGAACTTTGCGCCCAAAGAACGCCAGGCGGCGGAGGCCAGTTTTTCGGCGGGAGGTTATTACAGCGTCTTGCTGCCCGCGGCGATCCGGAATGCGCGTTTGCTGGTGCTGGATGATATTTTCATGTCAAAGAATTATGCGACCTGTTCCGGCAAGCCGGATGCAAGCGCCGCCGATGCGCAGGTTACCTGGCTGCGTCAGCAGTTAGCCGAAGCCCGCGCCGCCGGGCAGAAGGTATGGGTGATGGGCCACATTCCGCCGGGAGTCGATTTGCATGCTACGGTGAGCAAGAGGGTGGATGTTTGCGGCGGGCAAGAGCCAAAGATGTTTTTATCTTCAGAGAAACTCGCCGACGCGCTGACGGACTCGGCCGATGTGGTGGAGCTAGCCGTCTTTGCGCACACGCACATGGATGAGATGAAGCTGCTGAAGGGCGAGGCGCAGCCAGCCGCGCCGGATCAACCCGAGCGTGCGGGCAGAAACGGTAGCGCAGAAACAAACGCGGTTGCGGTCAAGATGGCGCCGTCGATCTCGCCGATCAACGGCAATCATCCATCCTTCACTGTGGCGCAAGTGGATCCGTCCAGCGCGGCGCTACGCGATTATCAGGTTTTCACGGCCTCCAATCCGAGCGGCGAGGCAATTGCATGGACGGAAGAATACGACTTTGACAGAAGTTATCATCAAGCGGAATTCAACTCATCCACCGTCAGCCGGCTGATTGCAGAATTCGAGTCCGACCCCGGCGCGAAGTCGGAGGTTAGCCAAAGTTATCTACAGGATTTTTCCGCGGGCTCGAGCTCGCCGCTGCTGCAGATCTTCTGGCCTGAGTATGTTTGTTCCCTGTCGAATCACACCCGGCAATCCTTCAGGGATTGCCTCTGTCCGGCAGCGCGCTGAGAGCGTTGCAGTCCAATTGGGCGGGCTGTTTGCGCCCGGCAAAAACCGATGAGCAGACAGCCATCGAGGCTACGGCAACATTGGCGACGACCACGGGGTATGCGTGAATGATCGCGCCATAAATGATCCAGAGCATGGCCGCGGCCGCTTGCACACGGCGCAGCGCATTTGGCCGCTTGAAGAGGTACGAACTGGCGAAGGCAGCGGTGGCAACCCAGCCAATCCAATCGAGCCTCATGCGACCACCGCCATTTCGTCGTGCGATTTGGCGCTGCTGATGATGAGCGAGTCGGTGCGCACTTTGTCCCACTCTTGCAGCATGAGGCCATGGGCTTCAAAGAGAGCGCGGATACGGATTGAATCCCAGCCGTGGATCTCCTCGAGAATTGGAATCAGCACGCTGAGCGCATCTTCGCTGAGGATGGTGCGCTCGGCGATAGGGGTGATGTAAGGGTTCTCGGAGACGGCGATGGTGAGTCCTGAGAGGCGATTGACGTGGAGCATGACGTGCACGTCGGAGCTGCCGTCGCCCACATAGACGATGCGGTCGTGACCGACGCCGAGCCGATTGCGCAACTCTTCGACGACGACGACCTTGCCGTAGCCGGCGGGGACGCGGACGATGGATTCAATTTCGCCGCTGGCGGCGTAGCGAAAACGCGTGCCGAAGATGCGGTCGGCGGGCACAATGCCCTCGAGCGCGGATTGAATGACCTCTTCGGGCGCGGCGGAAACCACGTAAAAAGAGAAATGGCTGCCGTCGAGGTTCTCGACCATATCCAGAAGCAGGCGGATGTTTTTCTTCAAGCGGATGCGCTTGCCGACCTCGATGAGGTGCTCGCGGCGGACGCGGCGGAACTCCGGATCGTGCAGCAAAAGGTAGGCCAGTTCACCACCCTGCTGCACCATATGAATGTGGGAGAGCCCTGCAATCCGTTCTTCAAAACCGATCAAACCTAGCAGATCGCTGAGCACAATTCCTGAATCGTTGAAGCTCAATGTCTGATCAAAATCGCTGATCAGCAGGTAATCCTTGGTGATTCGTACCGTTTCATGTTCCATCGACACTCCTCCTATCGCAATCTTTCGATCGGGTTGGGGGTGTGAGATTAAAGAATGGGCGAAGACGATGAGAGCGCGTAAACCGGCGTGCACAACCGGAATCTGTCTGACCTCAGTATACCAAAATCGAAAATTGAGGAGATAAGGACTCTGTAAAAATCGACGCGCTTGCGGAGGATGGCTGCCGCAATTTTATTTCCTTAGCGGGGTTTGGTCCCGAGGGCGAGCAGCGATTGGAAGTGCGGCGTCTCCGGCTCTTTGTGGACCACCGAAGATTGCAACTGCATGAAGCCGGCCTGTTGAAGCATGGATTCCAATTCGGATTCGCTGAAACCAAGCCACTCGTCGGCGTAGATCTCGCGAGCCTCCTCGAAGCGGTGCTTGACGAGGTCGAGGATGACGACACGGCCACCGGGCGAGAGAATGCGGAAGGCCTCTTGCAGCGCGCGCCGCGGGTGCAGGGCGTGGTGCAGTGATTGCGAGAAGAAGACCAGATCGACGGCGCGGTCGTCGATGGGCAGCGACTCCATATCGCCGAGGCGGAAATCGGCGTTCCGCACGCCGTGGCGCAGAGCAAGATCGCGGCTGACTTCGATCATCCTGGCCGAGGAATCCACGGCGATGACCTGCTTGGCGGACTGCGAGAGCAAGAGAGCGAAGCTCCCCTCTCCGCAGCCCAGATCGGCGACAACCATGGGCGGCATCAGGCGCAACAGCGCTTCGGCCATGGCCTTCCAACTGCGTCCGGGAACGTAATCCTTGCCGAGGCGGCCGGCGACCGAATCGAAAAAGGCGCGCATCTTGTCCTGGCGTTTCTGGACTGTATGGCGCATCGCCTGGCTGTCGGCCTCCGATTCGGGAATTTGCTGACGAGCTTCGGCTAGGATGCCGGCGAGAGTGGCATGGGAGGCGGTGAGTTTGTAGAGGCTGCTCTTGCCGGTGCGCCGATCTTCGACCAGCCCCGCCAGGCGCAGTTGAGCCAGATGAGTCGAGATGGTGCTTTGTCCCATGGATAGAATCTCTTGCAGTTCGGCGACGGAGAGCTCTTCGGCCGCCAGCAGGAGCAGGATGCGGAGGCGATTGGGGTCGGCGAGGACGCGAAGAATTTTTATGATTGACGTCATAGGCGGACTCTGTTACATATCAATATATCACGATGTGACGATGTGATGAAAAAGTGAACGAGTGAAACAGTGAACGAGTGAAAAAGTGAACCTGTTCAGTTCGCTCGGAATTTCCCAAGGAGAATCGAAATGGCAGCTACAACATTGGAAATCAACGCGGCGTACAAGGTCGCCGATCTGTCTTTGGCCGAGTGGGGCCGCAAGGAGATTACCATCGCCGAGCAGGAGATGCCGGGACTGGTGTCGATCCGCAACAAGTACGCGGCGGCGAAGCCCCTGGCTGGCGTGCGCATCACCGGCTCGCTGCACATGACGATTCAGACGGCGGTGCTGATTGAGACGCTGGTGAGTTTGGGCGCGGAGGTGCGCTGGGCTAGCTGCAATATCTTCTCGACGCAGGACCACGCGGCGGCGGCGATTGCGGCGACGGGGGTGCCGGTTTTTGCATGGAAGGGCGAGTCGCTGGAAGATTACTGGGATTGCACGCTGGCGGCGCTCACGCACAAGGGCGGCAAGGGGCCGGAGCTGGTTGTCGATGACGGCGGCGATGTGACGCTGCTGATTCATAAAGGCTACGAGTTGGAGAACGGCGACATGTGGGTGCATGGACCGGCGGAGAGCCATGAAGAGCAAGTGATCAAGGATCTGCTGAAGCGGGTTTATGCTGACGATCCCAAGCACTGGCACAAGGTTGTGGCGGAGTGGCGCGGGGTGAGCGAGGAGACGACGACCGGCGTGCATCGGCTCTACAAGATGATGGAGCAGGGCAAGCTGCTGGTGCCGGCGATCAATGTGAATGACTCGGTGACCAAGTCGAAGTTCGATAACTTGTACGGCTGCCGCGAGTCGCTGGCCGACGGCATCAAGCGGGCGACCGACGTGATGGTGGCCGGCAAGGTCGCGGTGATCTGCGGCTACGGCGACGTGGGCAAGGGCTGTTCGCACTCGCTGCGCGGCATGGGCGCGCGTTGCATCGTAACCGAGGTTGACCCAATCAATGCGCTGCAGGCGGCGATGGAAGGCTTCGAGGTGACCACGGTCGAAGAGACGCTGGGCCGCGGCGACATCTATGTCACCACCACCGGCAACGTGGACATCATCACCCTCGACCACATGAAGAAGATGAAGGACCAGGCGATTGTCT
>CAZXVX010000008.1:0-42119 GCA_964644105.1 uncultured Occallatibacter sp.
CTCCATGATCTCGCGCACCGGGCGCATCTTGAAGGCCTCGCCCTGGTAGACGAATTCGAGCTTGAGGTCGCGCGCGCGCATAGCCACGGTCTCCGAGATGCGCTTGGTGATGACGCCCACCTTCATGCCGCCCAGGCGCGCCAAGGTCACGCCCGCGCCGTCATGCGCGCTGAAGCCCTTGGCCTCGATCATTTTTGTCGTGGCGGCCCCATCCGGTCCAACGACGGGGACCGGAATAATCCAGATGTTGCCGTTGGTCAGAACGCCATCCACGTCAAAGAGAATAATTTTGATGCGCCGCGCGCGATCCTGCGCTGTGAGTGTCATGCAAAGATTTTATCAAGATAACGGTTCGCGCCGGGCGCTATTCTGATTTCACAATGCGTAATCCAGGAATCCGGATGAAGTCCTTGTCGTTGAGCGTGGCAACATCGTAACCAAGCTGCAAAGCAGTGACGCCAATCGCCAAATCTTCAAAGGCGAGCGTAAAGCCGAGAGATGCCTGCTGGCCTTCGATGCGTCCTGCTGTATGGGCAATATCGAGTGTAATGGGGTAAACAGGAACATCCCAGCAGAGGCGATCTACGAAGGCAAGACGCCGCTGTTTGCGGTCTTCTTCTTTGGAGCGATAAGCACCATGCACGAGTTCGGCAATTGTGACGACAGAGAGTCCGATCTCGTTTTCGCCATAGAGAGCGTTGCATTCTTCAAGGAATACGCGGACTGAAAGGCCATTGCGCTCGGCCGCGATTACGATGCTCGTATCAAGAATCAGTCCCATGACGGAGGTGTCCAAGGCTTGCGATTGCGGACAATCTCAGCCACATCGTCGGCAAAATCCGAGTCGAGAACGGGAGAAAAGCCGGTCTCCGCTTCATGCTTGCGCGCCAATTCGATGCACTCGGAGATGGTGCGCCTCACTGGCTCCGCCGAGCGCAGGACGGCTGGAGGATACGCGCCATCCTCGATGATGACCTCCGCGCCGGAACGCACCATGGCCATCAAGCCCGCAAAGTCGCGGGATGCGTCCAGGCCCGAGATGTGAATCGTCGCCATGGAATGATGATAACGCGATTTTCTCAATTAAGCACCTGAAACTCACGTCTACCATACGTATACAAAGATTTGCATCGACTCAGGAAAGGGCCGGGTATACCGTCCATTCCACGCGCTATGCGGAATGGTTAGGAATCCATGATCCAGGAGCGAGCGGATAGCGAGCCGCTGGCCGGGCGCCCCAGGGGTTTGAATTTTTGGAACTGGGAGATCACGAACGATTCCAGGTCAAGCGACAAGTACAGAAAGAGCGGTACAATCAGTCCCATGGAGGCTCGCATGGCAACCGCGCAAAGCACACTGGTCGTCGATCTGGGTCCGCTGCGAAAGAGCGTCGAGGAGCGTGTCCAATCCGGCACCTATGCCTCGACAGACGAGGTGATCCAGGCCGGATTACTCGCCTTGGAACGGGAAGAAGCCAGACTCAACGAGTGGCTGACCCAGCAGGCGCTCGAGTCTCTAGCCGATCCCCGACCCAGTGTCCCGGCGGAACAGGTCTTCCGCGATTTGCGGGCCAAGTACGGAATTCCAACCAGTGAGTCTATATCTTGAAGCGATACGAGGTTCATTTCCTCGCGGAAGCCATCGACGACATTGATGCGCTCTTTTGCTATATCGCCGAAGATACCAGCTTTGAAATTGCTGCTCATTATCTTGCAAGGATTGAGCGACTTAGCTTTTCTTTGGAGACATTTCCGGAGCGGGGAACGGCGGTGGCTGGAGAGGTTGCCGGTTTGCGCCGGATGGGATTTGAACACAGGGTTACCATTTTGTTCAAAGTGAGCGAAAAGCGTGTAGATATTATGCGAATTTTATACGGCGGGCAGAATCTTGAACCGGTGTTGGAAAAGCTCTGAGGTTTCTGACACCAAAAAACTGTAATCAATGCACAATAAAATTCTGGTGCTCCGTTTCGATCTTTTCGGTGGGCACGATGTAACCTACTTTTTGCAGCTCTGTAATATCCCATATGGTAGCTTGCGGTGGGATAAACTCAACCCAATACTCGACGATTCCAGGCTTGAGGCCTTCAATGCGTTTACGGATATTTTCGCTTGATGCGATGTACTCTCCCGGACGAAGGTGAATCCCTTCATCTCGGATACGGCTGGTAAGACTGGGCATTTCGCCTTCTCCACAACCAAAACCCCATCCTGTGCCATCATGATTCTCAGAATGGATCGATCTCCATTCAAGATGAATAAAAATAGACCCATGTTGCGGCAAGCAGCCAATCACCGGCATTGGCATATCGACAGCTACATTGCCCACATTCTTAACCGTGACGCGTAGAACCGAGGGGTAGCCTTCTTCCGTTGTGGCGGCGACTTCCATCGTCAATTCCAGATGCGCTGGATTGGATGGCTTCTCCGGTTTCTGCTGCGCTGCAACCACTGTTGCGCACAAACTCACACATAGCGCCGCGACGGTCAATCGGCTAGCTTTCTTCATGCCACGGACTCCTTGTTTTACATAGACTGTGCCGAGCCGGTTTCGGCGTTCTTTCAATCCCAGTATTTTTAAGTGCGACCGAAAAGCAACCACAGATCCTTCGACTCCGCTGCGCTCCGCTCAGGATGACAGTTTTTCTGAGATGCAGAGATTTCCTGCCAGTGCCAGGTGGGAATCCATGAACCCTGAGCGAGCGGATAGCGAACCGCTGGCCGCACCGCAGGTGCTTGCATCGGCGCGCGGACAAAGAAGATAATACCCACATCGGCGGTTTCTCCAACCGCTGCAGTGAGAGAGCCATGAGCGCGCAGCCCAGCCAACCCGAGTACGTGATCCTCTACGAACGGGCCTTCAAGGAGTTCGGGGCACATGCCTTGTGGAATCTGCGCCGCTTCGATGCGCCTTCACAGGATGATGCGCTGGTCGTGGCGCGCGCTCTGCGTATCGAGGGCGATCTTACTGCCCGTCGTTTGGCCGAAGGGATCGAGCAAGCCTGCCATGCCGCTGTCTAATCTGCAAATCGATATTCTCCGGCTGCTGGCCCGGCATCGCAGCCCGGAGAGCTACGTTGGCGGTTCAACACCGCTCAACCGAAACACGCTTCGCCACAGCGGCGATATAGACATCTTTCATGACCGGGAAGAACGCGTTGCGGAGGCCGCTTTCAACGACGCTCGCGTTTTGGAAGAAGCGGGTTACAACGTCACCTGGTTGCGCCAGCTTCCTTCCATCCACACAGCGCAGATCGGCAATGGGAAAGAGTTGACTCGCTTGGAATGGGTTGCTGACAGCGACTATCGCTTCTTTCCAGCCCTTCCGGATGAGGTCTTCGGTTATGTGCTTCATGAAGTTGATCTGGCATTGAACAAGGCCATGGCCGCTGCCGGACGTCGTGAGGTGCGTGACATTGTCGATCTCGTAACCACCCACGAGGCCGTCCTTCCGCTGGGTGCAATCGTCTGGGCCGCGGTGGACAAATCACCGGGCTTTACACCCGAAGGCCTCCTTGCCGAGATTCGCCGCAATGCCCGTTATTCAGCCGCTGAATGGAAATCGCTGGTGACTGCCGAGCCAATCGACCCGGCAATCATTCTCGCCCGTCTGGGTGACGCACTGGAGCAAGCCGAAGCTTTCGTTGCCCGTATGCCTACCGAAAAAGCGGGCCTGCTCTTCCTGGAGAATGGGCGCGTGGTTCAGCCCGACCCGGAGCATCTGGATCGTTACCAGACTCATGCGGGAGAAAGGCGTGGCCACTGGCCAGCCAGCGCTGAAATCTCTTCGGCCATGCTGGAACGGTATCAACTGAAATCCAACCAGTGATTTCACTACCCCTGACCTACCAGGGCAATCGCATTCGGATTTGAAATCGAGAGGCGGAGCGGTTTTGAAAGGGCACGGCTTCAGCCGTGCCGATTGCGAGGACAAAAAAGCACCGGCTTTAGCCTCCGAGGGATGATTTTCACCTTTAAAAAAACCATCCCTCAGGGGCTAAAGCCCAAGATCTTCTCCATCCCTTTGCGGCACGGCTAAAGCCGTGCCCTTTCAAAACGATTGTTCCGATTCCAATGCGATTGCCCTGGAAAGGAAATCCAGAGGATTGGCGGCCGGTTTGCCCAGCAGGTAGCCCTGCACTTCATCGGCGCCCAGGGCTTTGATAATCTCGAGTTGCTGCTCAGTTTCCACGCCTTCAACGATCACCGCCATTTCCATATTCCGGGCCAGTTCGGTGATGGTGCGAAGGATCGATTCACTCTCCGGCTTGAGGCCCAGATTCCTTACAAATGAGCGGTCAATTTTGAGCGCATCAAAGGGAAGCGAGGGCAGGTAGCTCATATTGGAGTAGCCGGTGCCGAAGTCGTCAATGGCCAGACTGATTCCCAGCGCTTGCAGGCGGATCATGGCATCGGTATTGCTATCGGCGGCGATCAGCATGGCCGACTCGGTTAACTCCATCTGCAGCAACCGCGGAGCGAGACCGGTGCGCTGGAGAATCTCGCTCACTTCACTCACGAACTCCTTGTTGCGCAGTTGGACTCCGGAGATATTGACGGCCAACTGGATGGGATAGCTGGTCAGCCCCTGCCAGCGCAGCGCTTCCACGCAGGCTTGTTCCAGGATGAATTTGCCGAGCGGGTCGATCATCCCGCTCTCTTCGGCGATGGGAATGAACTTGTCCGGAGGGATCTGGCCAATTGCGGGATGCAGCCATCTGGCCAGCGCTTCAAAGCGAACCAGGCGTCCGCTGGCAAGATCGAACTCCGGCTGAAAGACCAGGCTGATCTCGTCGCGGTCCACGGCGCCGCGCAGCAGATTCTCGAGCGTGAGCCGTTCGTGCACCAGGAAGCCGATCTCGGGCGTGTAATGAATGAAGCGATTTTTGCCCTCGCGCTTGGCGGCATACATGGCGCTGTCGGCCTGCTGCAAAAGCTGTTCGGCGTCGACCGAATCGTCGGGATAAATGCTGATGCCAATGCTGGCGCCGATTCTCAGTTCGTGACCCTTTACATGGAAGGGATGGGCGATTGCCTTGAGCAGATTTGCGGCCACCAGCGCGGCGTCATCCTTGGAATAGAGCCGATCCAGAATCACCAGGAACTCATCGCCGCCGAGGCGCGCCAGCAGGTCGCCCTCACGAATCCAGGAGCGCAGGCAGGAGGCCATCTGGACCAGCAGCGCGTCACCCACCTGGTGGCCGAGGCTGTCGTTGACCTGCTTGAAGCCATCCAGATCAATGTAGAGCACGGCAAAAAGATTCTCTTTTCGACGGGTCCGGCTGACCAGAACGGTGATCTTTTCCATCAGGCAGCGGCGGTTGGGCAGGCCGGTGAGCGGATCATTCAAGGCATCATGAACGGCCGCGTCGCGGGCCTTTTGCAACTCGGCCTGATTCTGTCTGAGCAAGGTTACATCAATGGCGGTCGTCTCATAGACGATGCCTTCCGGCGTGGGTACGGGGGTGATGTTCTCAAGCAGTCGGACGATGGCTCCATCGCTGCGCAGCAGGCTGGCGTCGCAATTGCTGAGCGGCTCCTCGCCCAGAGCCTCCTTTAGGTTCGCCCGCCGCGCCTCGTCCACCTCCAGATCCCAATAGGAGCTGCCGATCAACTCCTCGCGCGAGCTGCGACCGAGCATATTCACAAACGCCAAATTACATTCGGTGATCCGGCCATCCGGCTGCCAGGTATAAACGGCAGCCTGATTGCGCTCGAAGAGCCGCCGGAATCGGTTCTCCAAGCGCGCCTCGCTCTCCAGCCGGGCGCGAATAATCTCTGTCTGCCTGCGCGTGGTTCGCTTCAGTTGCGTGACCCAGATCATGGGAACAGTGGCGCAGAGGACAAGTGCCAACAGGATGGCAAGTCCGCGCATTGGAGTGAGCCAGACCTTGCCCCCCACCACCACCATATCCGCCGGCGAAGCCACCAGAATGATGAGCGATTCCGGCCACTCCGGAGATCCGCCCTGAATCAGCGCGATGCCGTTCAACTCAAGCATGGAGTCGCGCGTCAACCCGACCACCTCGCGGGTCACTTCGCTGCGCGGCAGAACGGCATTGAAGCGCTGTCCATCACCTTCCAATTGGTAGACGATCTCCGAGTCATTCACGTCCTGATTGATGAGCCGCGCCTTGAAGCGCACCAGCTTGCCGTTCAAGGATCGCTTGACGACTTCGGCAGCGGAGGCGAGCTTCAGCGGAGCGATGGCGGCGGCCTTCGGTTGAGCGCTGTCAACGCGCACCCGGGAATCCGAGAGCGCCGGACCAAAGGCTCCTGGGGCGGAGAAACCCACCGCGTCCACGGTATCTCCTACATGGACATCAAGATCCTTCCAAGTTTCAACAAAAATCGTGCCCGAGCTGTCTTGCAGATACAACAGCCCCGGAGTCTGCCAGAGGACGACGCCGCGCAGATGCCTCTGGCCCTCAAAACGCTCGTCCGCATCCGTTGGGCGCAGCTCGTGAATGGGCACGATGGCCGAAGAAAATCCGCTGGACGGCGGCGTTTCAACCTGGATGTCATTGAGGCTGTTGAGATAGATTTCGGCGGCGACGCGCTTGTTGTTCTCGTCGACGTGGCGGGCAGCCACGCCCGTCACACGAACGGTTGCCCCGATCAGGCTTTGCGCGGAGGGTCCGTCCGGCTGGACCAGGAAAATCCACGCCAGTTTCTTGCCATCATGGATGCGGAAACAGGTGCGAATCCAATCGCGTTCGCAGGGGTGCAGCACACCCTCGGTGGTAACGCGATGGGTTTCCGCCTCTCCAGCGTCCAGCTCGGCGATCGTCTTTGGCTCCGGCTTGGGCAATGTGCCGTGGCCTGTGACCACAATCTTCGGCTGTGCGATGGCTAGACTAGACCCCGTCGAGGTGGTTACCGCGCTGATATGAATCCGCGCGCCCTCCGGGTATTTTTTGGTTGTGCCGTGGACGTCAATGAAGGTTGCGCCGGTTGCATCCTGAATAAACAGGCCGCCCCACTCCGGATCGGAGTACAGGACAACGGCATCTAATTCGACAGGATAGGCGCGGGCAGCCTCCGCCGCGCTCAGGTTGAAGACCTCGCTCACCGAGTGCCGGATGGGCAAGCGCCTGGTTGAGTTGCCGGTCTGCGCGAGAGCGCTCAAGGAGAGCAGAAGGATCAAGGCGCAACTCAGGGCGTGGGCGCGCTGCACTACTTTGTCGCGCATATCACCGATGAGTTCTCTATACATATTCTTGACTGGTCATTCGATTCTGGCGGCGCCATCGCACTCCTGCAGCACCGCTCTAGAGCAGTACCCTTTATCAATATCCGCCTAAAACAGCCTCTGTGTACAGATGAAAATGCAAGGTTATTGAACTAAGGTTTGATGGCGGCAGGGGATGAGCGGTTTTCTTCCCGGGTTGGCATCCACAAATTCTGAACGGTTCGAGAGCCGCTGGCCGCATCGCGGTTGCTTACCGGCTGGCGACGAGTGTCCGCTTCTCCCAGCGCTCCTCATGGCGGTCGTCATGGAAGAGAACGCTGAGGCGGCTTTCGGCATCGCGTTCAAAGGTGAGCCGGGTGAGACTGGAACCATTGGGATAGAAGAAGACGGTAGGCGACTCGGCGGCGAGCTCGACAGCTTCTCCTTGCGGATTCTTTTCGTAAAGTTGATCGCCCTGGCGGAAGAAGATGGCTGCGGTGTGGCCTTGGGCGTCGCGATAATCGCCACAGAGCGCGTCCAGTTGCGCGGTGGTCAGCTTGATGGCCGGCGGATGGAGGGGAATCAGCAGCCGCTCCGCGTAGGCTGGCGGTTCTGCTTTGGGATCAAGAGGATGCGCGAGCAGCCAGCGCGGCAGCTCCGGCTCGTTATAGGCTCGCGTCCAGCAATCGTGCTTGAGGCCTTGATAGATCCAAAGCCTGACATGACCGCCGGAAGCCTTGAAGGCGTCAAACATGAGCTCGGCCTGACGCGGGTTGACGATCGTATCGTCGCTGCCATGGAAGAGCCAGAGAGGCGTGCGGTCGAGGGCGCGCGCGTACGCGGCGGGCAGCGTGACGGCCTCCTGCCAGCGCTCCGGCGCATAGCTCCAGAAGACGCCGCCGGCCACCACCACCGCCGCCGCCCACCGCTCAGGATACAGGCGCCCAAGCTCCCATACGCCGTAGCCGCCCATGGAAAGGCCGGTCAGATAGGTGCGGCGCGGGTCAAGCTGGAACTCTTCGGTCTCCCGGTCGAGCGCGGCCATGGCCATGGCAAGCATCTCCGGATCGGTCCAGAAGCTGGAGAGCGGGCACTGCGGCATCACGATCACGAAGGGCCAGCGCTCGGGGTGGTCGCGCACCGCCTGGGGCAGCCCGATCTGCGTCTGCCACATTCCCTCCGCGCCGCGCTCGCCGCGTCCATGCAGAAAGAGGATCACCGGCCAGGGCTTGTGCTTGTCGCGGCGATAGGTTTCGGGCAGATAGACCTGAAAGCGATAGGTTACGTTATGCAGGGTGAGGGTGCGATTGAGAAAGCCCGTCTCCTGATGGGACTCCGGCTTGGCGTAGCGAGCTGCACCGCGCCTGGATTGCGCAGAGGCAACCGCCGCGACACACACTAGAGTGGCGATCAGGAAACGCGTAAATCGTTGCATACAGTTGTCAGTTGACAGTCTACATCCGGGCGGGCTGCGCCGGGGCGGGAATTTTTCGCCGCCTGGCAGTGACCAATGGGATACGCATCTGCTCCGAAGGATCGGGTGAAACTGCGCACCCTGGGCAGGTAAACTCAGATTCCAGGCTCTCCAGCTCCGATCCATCCACCTCGACAGAGACGCTTTGCAGAATCATATCCATGGTAAGAACCACGCGCAGGCTGTTCTTCTGCCGCACCACCACGCCTTCCATCCCGGCCAATGGGCCGGAGCGAATCCGCGCTCGCTGGCCGGCGGTGAGCAAGGCATGCGGCTCGGCGTGGCGTAGCGGAAGGCCGGAGCGCAGAGCGTCAATCTCCGCATCCGGCAAGACGGACGGTTTGCCGCCCGTGCCGCCCACAAAGCTGAGAACTCCCGGCGCTTCCAGCACCCGCACCCGCTCGCGGCGCTCGATGCGGACAAACAGATAACCGGGAAAGAGCGGCAGGTCCAGCACGACCGTCGAGCCGTTGTGCCACTTGCGCCGCACATGATAGAGAGGCAGATAATGCTCAATCTGACGAAGCGCCATGTACTCGCTCACGCGCTTTTCGTGGCGCGGCAAGGTATAAACGGCGAACCATTTAGGCGCAGG
Source organism: uncultured Occallatibacter sp. (assembly GCA_964644105.1). Classification (GTDB taxonomy): domain Bacteria; phylum Acidobacteriota; class Terriglobia; order Terriglobales; family Acidobacteriaceae; genus Telmatobacter. Next base: position 9,240 of record CAZXVX010000008.1, read on the forward strand.
ACTCTCCGGCGAACCATTCCGCGCGCGGCCATTCGCCGGATGATTTTCTGGATGTGGATTCACCGCCAACGCCTTCCCCTGTTCCCTAAGTCCCTAAGTCCCTCAGCCCCTCAGTCCCTCACTCCCTCAGTCCCTAAGTCCCTAAGTCCCTCAGTCCCTCAGTCCCTCAGTCCCTAAGTCCCTCACTCCCCGCCTCTACGGCTCCAGCAAAATCTTTCCCGTCGTCCGCCTTGCTTCCAGGTCCATCTGCGCCTGAGCAGCCTCGGAGAGCGGATACAAGCTCTCGGTGCGCAGCTTGAGTTCGCCCTTGGCAACCCAGCCAAGCACATCGCCGGAGCGCCATTCGAGCTCCGCGCGCGTAGCTAAATAATGCCAGAGCGTGGGCCGTGTAATAAAGAGCGAACCCCGGTTGCTGAGCTGAATCAGTTCAAAGGGCGGCACCGGACCGCTGGATGCGCCAAACAGCGCCAGAAGCCCGCGCGGGCGCAGGCAGTTCAAGCTGCTCTCGAAGGTCGTCCGGCCCACCGAATCGTAGACCACATCCACGCCCTTGCCGCCGGTGAGCCGCTTCACCTCAGGCTCAAACTCCTGCTCGGTGTAAAGAATCACCTCGGAGGCGCCGGCCTCGCGGGAGAGATCGGCCTTCTCCGGCGTTGAGACGGTCGAAATCACGCGCGCCCCCAGGCGCACAGCCATCTGCGTCAGCAGCAGGCCCACGCCGCCGGCGCCGGCATGAATCAGCGCCGTCTCGCCGGCCTTCAGCGCATAGGTGGAGTGCGACAGATAGTGCGCGGTCATGCCTTGCAGCATGGCCGCCGCCGCCTGTTGCATGGAGAGCCCGTCAGGAATTTTAACCAGCGCCGAGGCCGCCACCAGCGCGTACTCGGCGTAGCTGCCCAGCACGCCCACCGAGGCTACCGCGTCGCCCGCCGTGAAGCCGGTCACTCCCGGCCCCAGCTCCTCCACCGTACCCGCCGCTTCGCTTCCCGGGGTCAGCGGCAGGGCGGCTTTGTAGGTGCCCTTGCGAAAGTAAATTTCGATGAAGTTGACTCCGACGGCTTCCACGCGGATCAACACCTGCCCCGGTCCCGGCTGCGGGATGGGCAACTCTGCCAGCCGAAGAACCTCCGGCTCGCCTGTCTCGTAAATCTGAATGGCTTTCATCGCAGATTCAGCATGAACCCTTGGGGGGGGCGAGTGCAAGGGGCGGCTCATGCCTGCTCACCATCCGGCGCGGAGTATATGTTTGGATTACAACAATCTGTCATCCTGAGCGGAGCGCAGTGAAGTCGAAGGACCTGTGGTTGCTTTTGTTTTTGAACTTGCTTTTGTTCTTGCTGTTGATTTTGCTTTTTGTAGACAATCCCAAAAACCTGTCATCCTGAGCGGAGTTGGGCGCGGTAACTGCTCCACATTTCAGGCACTTCATGGTCTCACTCTCCCACTACTCACTGCGATTCCCTTTTCCCCAGCTCCTACTTGTTCCGCCACACAGGATGGGTTTACCATCAGCGTCTTTCAGAACTGCTCCAGAGATACGGTCGCGTTTCGGTAACTGTTCCAGATGGCGGCGAAAACCTCGACCGAGCTTATCTTCTGCAAAGGCACTTCCGCAATCGGGACACAGTTCATCGAGTTGTTGGTCGATTTCGTGATTAGAAGCCATAGTATCCACTTTTCAAAAAACATTTGCCGAAAAGCAACCGCAGGTCCTTCGAATCCGCTGCGCTCCGCTCAGGATGACAGTTCTTTGGTGGCTCGGACTGCTCTCGATGATAGTGCTGTTTGCTACGCGGGATTTACGACGAGAACCAGCGTAGTGCAAACTGCTTGCGATCGTCAACGATTTGCGATAGTTTCCTCTCCATGGACGAGAAAATCTATTTCACCTACATCGTGGTCAGCCGGAGCCATACGCTTTACATTGGAGTGACCGGCGATCTACGCAAGCGCGTCTTCGAGCACAAGCAGCGGAAGCACATGGGATTCTCCGATACCTATAACTGCAACCGGCTGGTCTGGTTCGAGCGGTTTACCGGGCCGAATAGCGCAATTGCGCGGGAAAAGCAGTTGAAGGGATGGATTCGCGCGAAGAAAATTGCGCTGATTGAAAAGAGCAATCCAACTTGGAACGATTTGAGCGAAGGGTGGTATGGGATCGATCCTACCTTGGACAAGCAGGGGTTGTTGTTGCATCGAAGTTGAAAGTTTAGGAATAAAACAACCACAGGCCCTTCGACTCCCTTCGCTGCGCTCCGGTCGCTCAGGATGACAGTCGATTAGTACATATACTAACGGTTCAAAACCCTGATCCCTGATCCCTGTTCCGTGATCCCTGACCTCTGTTTCCTAGTTTTCTGACAGCATGCTCGGCTCTTCGCTGGCTTGCAGGCGGACGATGTGCTCAATGGCGTAGGGCGTGTGTTGCTGGCTGGAGTAATAGTGGCGCACGCCCAGCTCGCCCAGCAGGCCGATGGCCAGCATCTGAATGCCGGCAATGATCAGCACCGCGCCGAGGACAAACATGGGACCGTGCAGATCCATCATGCTCTGCTGCGGATGCAGAACCTTGGAGCCGAGCAGAGCCAGCGAGATCGCGCTGCCGGTAGCCATGCCCAGCAAGCCCAGGCTGCCGAAAAAGTGCATCGGGCGGCTCATGTACTTGAGCAGGAAGCGGATGGTGAGCAAATCAAAGAAGACGCCAAAGGTACGGCTGAGGCCGTAGTGGCTCAGGCCGCGCTCCCGGTTTACATTGTGGATGGGAATCTCGCAGATCGACGCGCCAAAGCGGCTGGCCAGCGCCGGAATGAAGCGGTGCATTTCGCCGTAGAGCGGGATGCTTTGGATGACCTCGCGGCGATAGGCCTTGAAGGTGGTGCCAAAGTCGTGGATCTCAACGCCGGAGAGTTTGGCCATCATCCAGTTGGCGCAGCGCGAAGGGATGCGGCGCAGCACAAAATTGTCCACCCGCTCCTTGCGCCAGCCGCTCACCACGTCGTAGCCCTCGGCCAGCTTTTCCAGAAAGAACGGAATGTCGTTGGGATCGTGCTGCAGGTCGCCGTCCATGGCCAGGATAAACTCGCCCGAGGCGTGGTCAAAGCCGGCCGCCAGCGCAGAGGTCTGGCCAAAGTTGCGGCGCAGCTTGATGACCAGCACACGGCTATCCACGGCGGCAATCTCTTCCAGTAGCTGATAGGTGCGGTCGCAGGAGCCGTCATCCACCAGCACCAGCTCAAAGCTCTCGCCCACCTGTTCCATCACCTGCTTCAGGCGGGCATACAGGATGGTGACATTCTCCTCTTCATTGTTGAACGGCACAACAATCGAATACTTTGCCATGCTGCCAGTATAAATGTCTCTGTCTTTGAACGGTATGGTGAAATCAGGAATGTGCCGGCTGCGCGCCGGATGTGGTGTTTTCCCATTTGCGGAATGCGGGATAAACACCTGTTTAACGCGCCTCGATTTTCTATTCCCTGTTCCCTATTCCCTGTTCCCTATTCCCTGTTCCCTGTTTATCTCACCGGTCCAGTTCGTCGAGCATGGCCTGCATCTCGCTCATCGCGTGGCGGTTGCCGCTGCGCTGGGCGCTGGCGATGCCGCTCTTCAGCCGGGTGATGGCCTCGTTTGTCCGGCCTGCCGAAGCCAGCGTCTGCGCGGCCATCTGGTAGCCTGCGGTGTACTCCGGATCGTTGGAGGCAAGCGTATCGAACTCGGCGAGCGCAGCCTCGGTTTCGCCGGTGCGAGCCAGTTCCATCGCCAGCCCGTAGCGGGCAAAGCTGTTTTTGGGATCGAGTTCGAGTATTTCTTTGAGGCCGGTGATCTTGTCCATGGGGTTCCTTTTGGTTATGTTCTGTCCTGATTTTGATTTGAGAGGCACAAAAAGGCGCAAGATAATGGAGTATGATTGGATTTGAGGAGGAAGCATTCTATGGCAACCCAAGCCCAGCCACGCTTTCAAACAATTCGCTCCTCTAAGCTTAGGATAGCTCCCGCGAAAAGTGCGGAAGAGGATTTCCTCGCCGGGGTTATGGTCAGCGTATCCGCCTCGCTTGATTCCATGAGCGAAGATGAGCGCGAAGATGCTGTTGCATCTGCGGAAGAAGCTGTAGCTCATCTTCAGTAGGGCTTTGGTGGTAAACGCCGAAAGCCTTGTAAATGTGCCTTTCCGGTTTCACTCTCAGGGTCGATCCCCAAAGCCGATAGAGCCTGTGTAAATGCATCTTCGTTCCTTGCTTCCACAGCTTTGCTCAATGCTTTCTGTGCTCGGAGCTTGAGCTGATCGAGATGCTTCTTTGACCCAGCATCCTCGCGCATTTGGCGGAGGATTTGTTCAGCTTTGCCCTCAGGGATATCGCCGCTCTTTCTCATTCTGAATCCCGCCTGTGTGTTCCGGATTGTTCACGCTTCATGGCGTGCCACAATAAGTTCTTACTCCCTGATTGAACTGTTCTCTGTACGCAAAGCATTGAAGAAAACAGGATTATGGAAGGCAATTGCAGCCCCTTATTGATCGAATTGGTGATCGACGATGAATGGATTCATGGCAGGGGAATCAACTAACCGAGGATGCAATTGTGCGCGTCTTCACACCGCTGCCCATCCGCTTCATTTTATCCTGCAAGGAGTACACTGGAGGCGCAAGCTTTTCGACGGAGCCGAATGACGATGAATCCCCCGGAAGTCCAAACCATCCCCAATCCCGCGGCGCGCACGGTGGCCAGTTCACGGTCAGAGATGACCGAACTTGTGCTGCCCAATGACACCAACGTCCTCGGCAACCTGCTGGGCGGGCGGCTGATGCATTTTATCGACATGATCGGCGCCATGGCCGCCTACCGGCACGCGCACACCTATATTGTGACCGCCGCAATGGACCACATCGACTTCATCCAGCCGGTGCATTTGGGCAATTTGGTCACGCTCAAATCCAGCGTCAACCGGGCCTTCAGCACCTCGATGGAGGTGGGTGTGAAGGTCTGGGCAGAGGACACGCAGACCGGCAAGGTTACTCACGTGGCCAGCGCCTTTCTGGTCTTTGTGGCCATCGACAAGGAAGGCCGGCGGGTGCGCGTGCCGGAGGTGATTCCAGAGACCGTCGAGGAGAAGCGCCACTACGCCGACGCGCTGCTGCGCCGCGAGCATCGCGAGGCCGAAGCCGCCCGCCGCAAGCAGGCGAAGGCTGCCCTCGCCGCGCAGCAAGCCGCGGAACCGCAAGCGAATTGAAGAGCATCCAATGATTGCAGCTCGCAGTTCTCATGGCAAATAGAGAAGATCAACGCTGCTATCGGATACTGAGAACTGAGAGCTGAAAACCGAGAACTGAATAAAGGAGCACCAAGAAGAATGGCTCATGCACCCGTTCCGCCCGCGCCCGTTGCTTTGCCCGGAGTCTCGAAGATCGTCGCCATCGGTTCCGGCAAAGGAGGCGTCGGCAAGACCACTGTCGCCGTCAACCTGGCCATCGCCCTCTCGCGCCTTGGCCAGCGCGTTGGCCTGATCGACGCCGACATCTACGGGCCCAATGTTCCGCTGATGATGGGCAATGCGCAGGCGCCGCGCGTGGGCCCGGATAACCGCATCCTGCCCAACGATACCCACGGCATCAAGACCGTCTCCATCGGCTACATCTCTCCGGGTGACAAGCCGCTGGTGATGCGCGGACCGATGCTGCACCAGATCATCCGCCAGTTCCTGCAGCAGGTGGAGTGGGGCGAGCTGGATTACCTGATCGTCGATCTGCCTCCGGGCACGGGCGACGTGGTCATTTCGCTCGTCCAAACGGTCCCGCTGACCGGCGCGGTCGTCGTCAGCACGCCCAGCGACGTCAGCCTGCAAGACGCGCGCAAGGCCTTGGAGATGTTCGCGCAGGTCAACGTTGAGGTGTTGGGGATTGTCGAGAACATGAGCCACTTCACCTGCCCGCATTGCCAGAAGGAGATTGACATCTTCTCCAAGGGCGGAGCCGAGCGCACGGCCAAGCAGTTCGGCGTGCCGTTTCTGGGATCGATTGAGCTGGTTCCGGCGATCCGCGAGGGCGGCGACCGTGGCTTGCCGGTTGCGCTGGCCGGACCGAAAAGCCCGCAGGCGGCGGAGTTCTACGCCGTGGCGGAGAAGCTGATGGCCCAGGCGGAAAAGGCCGCAGAGGCAGCTGCGGATGTGATTGAGATTCGTTGACCACCTGCGGTGGGGCCAGACGCTCGCTTTTCGCTCGCCGGTGCCGGCCCCGCCGATATTGATTGGGTGTTCCACCCTTGGCACGTCCTTGTTTTTATGCCAAGGGTGAGATTCCACGAACTTAAATCAGCCTTATTCATAGGGTTTACAGGACTTGCCAATCAAGTTTTACAGGGGTGTACGAACCGCATGAATACCCGCCCCGGAGGGGCGATGCGAAAATAGCCCCGGATGGAGCGCAGCGCAATCCGGGGAAAGTCCGTTCATCAGCGGAGTGTGCCCCGTAGGGGCGCTGCGAAATCTGCCTTATCCTTCTAGTTCCTTCGGTTCCAGCAAATCCGTTCGGCATCAGCTTTTATCAACTTCAGTTGTATATTGTCCTTTCTGGCGAAGGCGTATATAGCCGCCTAGAGTTGCAAAACTAATTGACGCGACAATCAACAGCCATTGCACGACTACAGGATAATGATTTTTGCCGGTCAGAATAAAAATAAAATTGATCCCCACGCAAAGAAATGAGGATAGACCGCCATTCAATAACTCATCGTGTTTGGCAACTAATGCCGAAACATATCCTCCGAGCAGAGAGAATGATAAGCCATTTAGTGTTAGCAAAACGTCTAGAATTCCATATCGATGAAATACCTGATGCGGCTTATGCAGTAGATGAGATAGAAATAATACAAAAATCGCGGACAGAATTCCGGCAATTAATGACGAAAAGGTATCTGTAATTGCTCCAAGCAATACACCTTTGATTGAGACTTTGCTCATTTCATCTCCACTCCAAAAAATAGTGTAATTAACAAATGCGGCAAACCGAAGCCCGTCTGCCGCATTTGTGGTTTTGTTTCGGGATCGCCGAGAAAAATTCCCTCAGGGGCTAAAGCCCGCGCTCATTATGGATGCGTTGGCGGTACGGTCGAAAACGCGGCCTATCTTCTTTAGAATCTTTGGGGGATTTCGGTCGCCCCTCCGGGGCTAGTACATGTATCTCTGCATCCTACCCAGGGTTCCGCTGCGCTCCACCCTGGGCTATTCTCATATCGCCCCTCCGGGGCGAATGCCGCAGATATGTTTTCATCCACTTGAGTGGGCCGAAGGCCCATGGAGACACGACTGAAGTCGTGACCTTGTTACAAAACAACCATACATTGAGTTTTCTGCAGCCTGTGAAGTCGTGCCCTGGTTACAAAACCAGCCAACATCGTGTTTTTCCGCAGACTGTAAAGCTCGTGCTTGTTTTGTTGCGTTGGCGGCACGACCCATGTCGTGCCCTTTCAAAACAATGGCTTTGGCCGAGGTTCTCTTGGTAGCGGGATGTGGGTTCCCAGGTCCCAAGATCGGGACCTGGGGCACCCAGATTCAATTCATCCGTATCAATCTACCCAGTTTTCAAGGATTGATGAGATGCTTTCGCTCTAGAACAAATTCCACAGCGACTGGTTGTAGATTTCGTGGTGGAACTGGACTTCGGCGGCTTTGACGAAGGTTCCCAGCTCGCGCGGGCAGCGGTTGGCCACGGCCTGTTTCAGTTCGGCGTAGCGGCCCTGCACGTCGCTGCCCAGAATCTTCGCGATCCAAGGCGAAGCCTCGAAGTCTGCGATGGCCTTCTGGATGTTGTCGGGCAGGTAGCGTCCGCCGGCGCGCAGGTTGGCGTCGGGGTTGATCTCGCCGTCCAGGCCGGTTTTGAAGATGCCATAGAGCGAGAGGTAGGGGTTGGCGTCCGGCGCAACCGCGCGGACTTCGGTGCGCATCGACCGGTGGTTGCCGATGGGCACGCGGACCATGGCGCCGCGATCGACGGCCGAAGCGCGGATCTGGTTGGGCGCTTCAAAGTGCGGGTCCAGGCGGCGATAGGCGTTGACGCTGGAGTTGAAGATCAGGCATAGGTCGAGCGCGCTGGTCAGAATGCGGTCGAGGAAATCCCAGCCGAACTTGGAGAGCTGCTCCTCGCCTTTCTCTTCCCAGAAGAGATTGGTCTTGCCCTTGGAGACGCTGACGTTGGTGTGCATGCCGCTGCCGTTGACGCCGACGACCGGCTTGGGCAGATAGCTGGCCGTGAAGCCCATATTGTTGGCGATTTGGCGGGTGAGCAGCTTGTAGAGCTGAATCTGATCGGCCGCGCCCACGACCTCCGAGTAGCTGTAGTTGATCTCGTACTGGCTGGGGGCGACTTCCGGGTGATCCTTCTCGTTCTGGAAGCCCATGGCGCGCTGCACCTCGGCCGATGTGTCAATGAATTGGCGCAGCGGGTCCAGCGGCAGCGAGTGATAGTAGCCGCCGGTGGAGATGAACTCGAACTTGTTGGTCAGGTGGTAGTTGCGCTCGGCGTCGCGCCCGGCGAAGAGGAAGCCCTCGATCTCGGTGGCGGCGTTCAGCGTGTAGCCGTTCGCCTTGTGCTGCTGGTCGGCGTAGGCCTTGAGCACGCCGCGCAGATCGCCTGAGTAAGGGGTACCGTCCTTGTCGATGACATTGCCGAAGACCAGCACCTTGCCGTTGCCGAAGACGTCGGCGGGCACCCAGTAGAAGGCGCCCCAGTCGATGCCCAGGCGCAGATCGCTCTCCTTCTGGGCGGTAAAGCCGCGGATGGATGAGCCGTCAAAGGTCAGGTTCTCGTGCGCGCCAAGCAGGAACTTCTTGTCGTAATCCAGCAGGTGCAGGCGGCCTTCAAGGTCGGTGAAGAGAACGGTTACAGCCTTGATCCGCTTTTCGTCGGTCAGGTACTTCAACCGCTTCTCGCGGATCTCATGAGCCGCAACGCGATTGGCGCGCTCGGCCTTGGCTTCCAGGTTGAGTTCCTCCAGCTGCTCATAAGAGAGCGCCAGAAAATTGCGGTATTCAGTGGACATGGGTCTCCTTTTTGTGTGCAACAGGATAGCGTGAAATCAGTTGCACTCATTATAGAGTCCCGCCGAGAGAAATCAACTTTTTCAGGACGCAAAACAGCGCTGGCATTCTGGAGCCATTTCGTCCGCCGGGAGGCGAAGCTGGCCAGAAAGCCGTTCGTAATCTACCAGTATCCGCCCTGCTGGCGCGGATTCTATCTATACACATTAGCTTCCCAGGTCCCGATTCCGGGACCTGGGAAACCATAACCGCTTGGATACCTTCTACGAAACAGTCTTGATCGTCTTCAGAATGCGGGAGACGATCTGGTAAGGATCGGCTTCGGAGTTGGGACGGCGATCTTCCAAATAGCCCTTGTAACCGTCGCGAATGAAGTTGACGGGCAGGCGAACCGAGGCGCCGCGATCCGACAGGCCATAGCTGAACTTGTCGATCGCCTGGGTCTCGTGCAATCCGGTCAGGCGCAGGTGGTTGTCGGGGCCGTAGACAGCGATGTGCTCGGGAATGTACTTCTCGAAGGCCGCCATCAGCTTCTCCAGATACTCCTTGCCGCCCACTTCGCGGATGTACTTGGTGGAGAAGTTGGTGTGCATGCCGGAGCCGTTCCAGTCGCCCTTGATCGGCTTGCAGTGCAGCACGAAGTCGATCTCGTACTTTTCGCAAAGGCGATACATCAAGTAGCGGGCCATCCACAGGTCGTCAGCGGCCTTGGCCGAGCCCTTGCCGAAGATCTGGAACTCCCACTGGCCCTTGGCCACTTCGGCATTGATGCCCTCGTGGTTGATGCCGGCATAAAGGCAGAGCTCGAGGTGCTCCTCGACGATTTGGCGGGCGATGCTGCCAATGTACTTGTAGCCTACGCCGCAATAGAAGGGACCCTGCGGAGGCGGAAAGCCGTCCTTCGGGAAGCCCAGCGGACGTCCATCCTTATATAGGAAATACTCCTGCTCGAAGCCGACCCAGAGGTCGGGATCGTTCTCGATGGTGGCGCGCATATTGGTCGAGTTCGGCGTGCCGTCCGGATGCATCACTTCGCAGAGCACCAGGTAGCCGTCCTTGCGGGCGCCATCAGGATAGAGGGCCACCGGCTTCAGCACGCAGTCGGACTTGTGTCCATCGGCCTGCATCGTCGAGCTGCCGTCAAAACCCCAGACCGGGATGTCAGCCAGTGTGGGAGGGTTGTCAAAGGTCTTGAGCTGAGTCTTGCCGCGCAGTTCAGGAATGGGCTGCTTGCCATCAAGCCAGATGTATTCCAATTTGTACTTCGTAGCCATGGGTCTCCTTTTGGTTGTGGATGAAGATGTAGGACATTCTCCTGAATTATTCGTGACACGGTATAAGGAATTCATGAGGATTTTGCTCGGATCATGTGGAAAAACTGGGATTTACCAGGAATGAGTGCGAAATCTCACAATGTGAAACCGGGCGCGGCAGACGCGCTTCGCGCTTCATCCCTCCAATGCGGCCCTTCGTCGGCCATTTCAACCATTCATCAGAATTCATGTGCCAAGCCGGACCGTCTCGATTATCTTTCAATTGAAGAAAAGATTCTGAAAGGGACGCTCTTATGGAAGAAATTGTCAACGTCGAAGCGGTCAGCCGAAGTTTTGCGCTGGACAATCGCCCCAGCAGCCATCCGGCGCACAGCTTTGTCAGCGCTCTCACGCACGCCAGCCTGCGCGTCAACGCGGGCGAGTTTCTGGCCATCGCCGGTCCCAGCGGCAGCGGCAAGACGACTCTGCTGAATCTGATCGGCTGCATTGACCAGCCCACCACCGGCCGCATTCTGGTGGATGGCGTGGATACCTCGCAATTGAAGCCCGCCGGAATGAGCAAACTGCGCCGCGAAAAGCTGGGCTTTGTCTTTCAGACCTTCAATTTGATCCCGGTGTTTACAGCTGCCGAGAATGTCGAGTATCCGCTGCTGATTCAGGGCATCAACGCCGTGGAGCGCCGCCGGCGCGTGGCGGAAGCGCTGGAGAGCGTGGGCCTGACCGCGCGTGCCAATCAGCGGCCTGACTTGCTCAGCGGCGGCGAGCGTCAGCGTGTGGCCGTGGCGCGCGCCATTGTGCATCGCCCCTCGCTGGTGCTGGCCGACGAGCCAACCGCCAACCTGGACACCCACAACGCCACGCAACTGATCGACCTGATGCATGGACTCAATCAGCGCATTGGACTCACCTTCATCTTTTCCACGCACGACGCGCGGCTGCTCGAACACACCGAGCGCATCGTGCGCCTCACCGATGGCGAAGTGATCTCCGATACCACGCAAGGAGGCCTCCGTGGCTAAGTTTCTTCTGCTCGCATTCCGCAACATCTTTCGCAACCGCCGCCGCACGCTGATGACTCTCTTCATGGTGGGCGGAGGCGTGGCGGGATTGCTGCTCTCCGGCGGCTACTTCGCCTTCATGACCCACGGCCTGCGCGAAGACACCATCAACAGCGGTCTCGGCCATCTGCAAATCTTCACTGCCGATCACTTCAATCGCGATGAGGTGCGCGTGCTCGATACGGGCATCGATAACTGGCGTCAGGTTGCCGCATCCGTCAAGACGGGCAGCCATGTGCGCGGCATTGCGCCACGCATTGATTTTTACGGCATGGTTTCAAACGGAATCAAAGCCGCGGGATTCATGGGTGCGGCGGTTGATCCGGAGGCGGAAAAATCTCTTGGCTTTGTCTCGCGCATCGAGACCGGTCGCGACCTGGACATCAAGCCCGGCGGCGAAGTGGAGGCGTTGATCGGCAAAGAGCTGGCCAAGTCCATGAACGTCGGGGTCGGCGATGGATTGACGGTGCTGGCCATGACCTCGGACGGCGCGCTGAACGGCGTGGATGTCGAGATCGTGGGCATCATCAACTCCGGCGCGCCGGAGCGCGACGCGCGCTATCTTCGCATCACGCTGCCCGCCGCGCAGCGACTGCTGCAAAGCGATCGCGTCACCAACCTAGTGGTGGGACTCGATGCCACGCAGAACACCGATCAGGCTTACCTCGAGATGCTGCCGCGCCTGAACGGCATCTCGCAGCACTTGACGCTGAAAAAGTGGATTGACCTGGCCACCTATTACAAGCAGGTCAACACCATGTTCAACGGCATCTTTCTCTTCATGGGCGTGATTGTTTTTTTCATGGTTCTCATGTCCAGTGTGAACACGCTATTGATGAGCATGTTCGAACGCACGCGCGAGATCGGAACCATGCTGGCCATGGGCACGCCGCGCGCATGGATCATTGCGCTGTTCATGGTTGAGGCCACACTGCTCGGCCTGGTGGGCGCGGTGGTTGGCGTAATCGCGGGCAATCTTCTTGGAGCGCTGCTGAACAGCTCCGGACTGCATCTGCCGCCGCCTCCCGGCTATAACGTTCCCATGCCCTTTAAAGTCCGCTTTGTTCCCGTGGAAATGATCGGCTCATCTTTGCTGGTGATCTTCTCGCTGGCCATTGCGTCCATCGTTCCCGCGGTGCGCGCTTCACGACTGAAAATTGCGGAGGCACTCTCCCATGTCTAGGATCAATCGCACGCTGCGCCTCTTCCTGCTGCTCTTTGTAGTCAGCTTTCTCTTCGCCTGCGCGCTGGTTTGCCATGCGCAAACGCCGGATGCCAACGCGCTGCTCAAACGCTCGGACGCCTTTCGCAACGGCTGGAACTCCTATGTGCTGAAGCTCAAGATCACGCATTATGAATCCGGCAAAGTGGACGAAGGAAAGCTCTACGAGGTCTCGCAGAAGGGAATCGAAAAGACCTACGTCGAGTTCCTCAGCCCGCGCGAAAAGGGCCAGCACCTGTTGATGCTGGGCGATGATATGTGGGTCTACCTGCCCGACACCAGCCGCCCGGTGCGCATTACGCCGCTCGAACGGTTGAGCGGCGACGCATCGAATGGCGACGTGGCGCGCACCAACTATTCCTACGATTACTCGGCCGTTTACCTGCGCACGGAAAAAGTGGGCGCGGAAAACTGTTACGTGCTCGATCTGACTGCCAAGCGCAAGGGTTCAACCTATCAGCGCATTCTCTACTGGCTGCGCGTCGAGGATGCGCGCCCGGTGCGGGCGGAGTATTACCTCACATCCGGCAAGCACATCAAGTCAGCCACCTTCGATGACTATTTCATGATTGATGGCCGGCCGATTCTCCATCGCTGGACGCTCTACGATGAGATTCGCCACAACTCGCACAGCGTTCTTGAGTACTCGAATATAGCCCCGCGCGAACTGGCCGACAAGCTCTTTTATCAGGGACGCACCGATCGCTTCTAAAACAAATCTCCGGCCAGCCGTGCGCCGGATTGAGCAAGACCGGGAAAGATGAAACCTTGCATTGCAAATGCGGACGTTAACCTGCCAACTCGCCCGGTTCGCGAAGCTGGCGCTCACTCGCTCAACCGATTCTCAAGAAGAGAGGAGATTGCAAGATCATGAACAAGAAAAGCATTTACCGGATAGGCGTATTTCTTTTTCTCGCGGCTTCGGCGCTGATGGCATGCACTCTGCATGCGCAAGCCGTCAGCAGCCTCACCGTTCACATCACCGGGATTCGCAATACAAAGGGAAACATTCTCATCGCCCTCTATCGCGATTCCAAATTCGCCAAGGCCCAGGGTGTTGAGATTGATGCAAAGACGCTGAGCGCGGTTGCCGTCTTCAACAACCTTCCGCAAGGCGTCTACAGCGTTGAACTTTTTCACGATGAAAACCGCAACGGCAAGATGGATAGGAATCTGTTTGGAATGCCCGTGGAAGGTTATGGCTTCTCCAACAATCCGAAAAAGCGCATGGGCAAGCCGGGTTTTGATGAAACAAACTTTCAGTTGAATCAAGCGGAATGCACGATCGAAATCAAAATGATTTACTGGTAGCTGCGTCCGGCGGCGCGGCGCGGAAAAGCAGAAACAACAAACTTTGAAAAAGGAGATTGAGACGATGAAACTTCCATTCCAATTCGGCAAAATCACTGGCATTTCCATCTTCTGCGGCGCGTTGCTGATGGCTGCGACCGGATTGCTTTCCGCGCAAGCGCCGACTGCTCCCGCAGCGGCAACCGCAACTTCAACGGCGCCCGCGCCCGCCAAGTCCACACTCACCGTGCGGCTTACGGGCTTCCGCAATGCGAAGGGCAAAATCAAGATTGCGCTCTACCGCGACGGTAAGGGATTTCCCTCTGATCCGTCCAGCGCCGTTGCCTCGCAGAGCTTCGAGATTGATCCTCAAACGCTGACCGCAACCGCTGTCTTCACCAATCTGCCGCAGGGAACGTATGCCGTATCCTCTTTTCACGATGAAAACATGACAGGAAAAATGGAGTTCAGTGATCAGGGAGTTCCGCTGAATGGCTACGGCATCTCCAACAATCCCGAGGGTCCGCCAACGGCTGAGCAAGCCGGCTTCAAAGTCAATCAAGCCGAATGCACCATCGAAATCAAAATGGTCTATTGGCAATAGCTTGTAAGTGAAGAGAGAGATGCCGTGAAACTGAACGAGCAAAACAAAGATAATGTTGCGGCAAATCACGCCGGAAAGATCAAGCCGGGACTGATCAGAACGCTGCTGGTCCCGGCTGCTCTTCTACTGATCTTCTGGACTGTGGCGATCACCTTGTGGCAACGCACGGGAAGAATATTCTTCCTCTTCGACATCGGCTACATCGGATCGTCGCTCGGCGTGGGAACAGGGCTTTACCATTTGCTCCCGCGCCACAAGAAACCCATCGGCCGCCGTCTTGCGCAGTTCATGATCGGCTTCTACATCATCGGCTTTTTGGGTTTCATCGTTTACCAGAATATGCAACTCGAAGGACTGCTCTTCTTTGTCTGCACCGGCGTCTTTTCCGGCGCCATCATTCATTACTCAATCGCCAAACTCTTCGGTCCGCTGATCTTCGGGCGCGGTTTCTGTGGATGGGCGTGCTGGACGGCGATGGTCCTCGACCTGCTGCCCTTCGACAAAAGCAAGGGCTGGATTAACGGCCCATGGAAGTGGGTGCGTTACGCGCACTTCGCGCTAAGCCTGGGCTTGGTGGCAACGCTGGTATTTATCTTTCACTACCGGCCTTGGGGCCGCGCGCCAGTGTATTGGATGCTTGCTGGAAACCTGCTGTATTATTTCTCCGGAATCCTGCTGGCGTTTTTACTGAATGACAATCGCGCCTTCTGCAAGTATTTGTGTCCGGTTCCGGTTCTGATGAAGCTGAGCTCCCGCTTTGCGCTGCTGAAAGTTTCAGGCGCAAAAGAAGATTGCAATCAGTGCATGGCCTGCGTAAAGAATTGCCCCATGGATATTCGCATTCCCGACTATGTGATGGCCGGCCAGCGCGTGCTCTCTACCGAATGTATTCTGTGCAACACCTGCGTCACCACTTGCCCAACGAATTCTTTGGCAGTTTCGTTTGCTCTGGATCTGGGCGGACGTGAACGGCTGCAACAACGAAAACAAAGCGTGAACGGATGAAACTAGCACAATTATTTCCAGCGTTACTGTTCCTCGTCATTGCGACCTTCGCTGCCGCGCAGAATGATGCGCCCGCAGAGGCTCGCCACGACTTCCGCTATGCTTTCACGGCGATCAACGATGGAACCTTCTTCAGCAGCCTGCAAGTGCCGCTGCCATCTAACGCAGATGTGCCGGTTGATCCGATTGTGACGCTCTATCAGAATCAATTATTGCTGGAGCCATCCTTCACGCTTCGTTATCATTCGCGCTGGTCTGTTGCCTCGAGCGTGGTGGGCGTGGCTGAAAGTTTTCACGGGCTCTCCACTTCGGAGTTTGATATTCCTCCGAGCCAACCCGCTCAACTGGCGGAACTGAGCGCCGCGCTCGGCCCCTACACTGGAACGCACACGCAGTTGCGCGTGAAAGAAACCTACGCCGGACTCTCCGCGGGCGACTTTGATTTCATGGCGGGCAGAAGATTGGTGCGCTGGGGAACAGGCTACGCATTCACTCCGGCGGGCGTGCTCGATCCGCCGCGCGATCCCACCAATCCCACCGATCGCTTGAATCTGAATGAAGGCCGCGACATGGTGAAGGCCGATTTTGTGCATGGGCCGCACGCATTTTCACTTGCATGGTCGAGCGCGGCGCTGGCGCCCGCCGTGGCAAATCTGCACGACACGACGGCCTTTCGCTACAACGTTCTGGTGCATGGCTTCGATACATCGTTGATTGCCGCGGACGAAAGCGGCGGAGACAAAGTGGGCGGGCTCACCTTTACGCGCGTCTTCGGCCAGGCCTGGGAACTGCACGGCGAAGCCGCATGGCGCGAGCAGGCCGCGGTTTTATTGGGCGGAAAATATATACTGTCCAACGGCATTTCTTTTTATGCGGAGTTTTATTCACCGCCCAATATCCCCTATTATCGCGATGTGGCTCTATCGCCAACCGCGGGACGCCAGCATTACGCGTTTCTTTACGCGGGCAAGTCCAGGCTGCGCGAGCTGCCAGGATGGAAGCAGTGGGATCTATCGGCATCCATGGTCGAGAATTTGAATGACAAGAGTTATGTTGTAATCGTCGACGCAAACCGGCGCTTCGGCAATCACCTTTCAGCTTATCTGCATTTGCAACTTCCGCAAGGCGGCAATACTTCGGAGTACGGCGCCACGCCCTACAGCGCGGCGACTTCAGTGGGGGTTCGATTTCAACAATGAACAGCAAGATCAATTCACTCACGGCAACGCATTGCAAAGCTGGAAGACGAGGCCCTCGCATCTCCGCGGTCATCTTGAGATTGGTTTGGATTGTGCCCGCTATCGCCCTGTTTTGCCTGGCGATTTTTCTTTCGCTCGGCCGCACCAAGCTATCCGAAAGCGGCGCGGAACTGGTGGTGACATTTGTCTACGCCGCTTTGATTTCCTTGCCGTCCGCAATTCTTCTCACCAAAGTCAATCACCTTTATTCAGGGCGGTTTCCTCGCCTTATCATTGTTCTGAATGCGTTTGTGCTGTTGGGCACGGCAACTTGCGGAACCCTTGCGGGCGGCCTGATTCTGCAGTGGATCGGGTTTGTCCAGCGCGGAGAGTATTGGCAGGAATTCCGCATGGCGTATCCCATCAGCATCGTCATCTCGCTCATGGTCGGCCTGGGCATAACGTCTCTTGAAACTCTGCGATACAAGCTTCAGGCAGCCACGCTTGAACTGCGCACCAGGCAAATGGAGCAGGAGCGCGCCTACAAACTGCTGGCCGAAGCGCAGCTATCGAGCCTTGAATCGCGCATTCATCCGCACTTCCTTTTCAACACCCTCAACTCGATTGCGGCGCTGATTCCCTCTGATCCGCAACGCGCGGAAGACACCGTGGGCAAGCTGGCCTCACTGCTGCGCTTTTCGCTCGCCGCCCATCATAGCGGATTGGTTCTGCTCAGTCAGGAACTCAAGATTGTGCGCGACTATCTGGAGATTGAGAAGACGCGTTTTGGAGCGCGGCTGCGATATGAAATCAGCGTGCCGGATGAATGGACAGAGGTCAGCGTGCCGTCCCTGGCGCTGCAATCGCTGGTGGAAAATGCGGTGAAGCATGTGGTGGCGCAAAGCAGTCAGGGCGCGTCGATTCGCATCTCCGGCGCGAAAGATGACGGACGCATGGTGCTGGAAGTCAGTGACGACGGACCCGGTTTTACACTGGCCGCGATCACGCCAGAACATGGACTTGGCAATCTGATTGCGCGGCTAGAGTTGCTCTTTGGCGAAGCGGGGCAACTGGATGTCGCACGCGAAAATAATCGAACCGCTGTCCGGCTTTCTTTTCCCGCATAATGGAGTGAGCGATGGAATCCGAAGCGTTGCGCGCTTATCTCGTGGATGATGAACCGCTGGCCCTTGAGCGGCTGGAGCGGCTGATCGCGAACGCGGGCGGATTGCGCGTTGTGGGCCGCTCGACGGATCCAGGACAGGCGCTGGAGTTTCTCAATCGCGAAGCCGTGGACGTGCTTTTTCTCGATATTCAAATGCCAGGCATGAATGGCTTCGAACTGCTCTCACGGCTCACAGCGCAGCCATTTGTGATTTTCACGACAGCCTTTGATCAGTATGCGCTGAAGGCTTTCGAGGTGAACTCGATTGATTATTTGATGAAGCCGATTGAGCCGGAGCAACTCACGCGCGCCCTCAACAAGCTCAACCGTTTGCGCTCTTCCGCGAAGCAGGATTGGCAGCAGAATCCGCAACTGCCCGCGCTGCTGAAAGAACTGGCCGCATCTCTGCGCGGCGAGCGCACGGAGTACCCGCGGCGCATTGCCTCGCGCGTGGGCGAGCGCATTTCATTTTTGGAATTGGATGCGATCACTCATTTCGTGGCGCGGGACAAGCTCACCTATGCGGTTGCGAATGGCCGCCAGCATTGCGTGGATCAGAGCATCGCGGAGTTGGAGCAGCGGCTTGATCCCGCAAAGTTTCTGCGTGTGCATCGCTCGGCGATGGTGAATGTGGATTGGATTCACGAGGTCAATTCCTGGTTTGCCGGCAAGGTCGTTCTCTGCATGAAGGACGCCCAGCACACACAGATTCCCGTGGCGCGCGATCGCGTCCGGGTGCTCAAATCGCGGCTGGGAATTTGAGTGAGCGCGCAGTGGATGGCGCGCCGGATGCGCCAAAGATGCTGCAACTCTCAAAGCTGAATCGCGTCCTGATGCGCTGCGACAAACTCGAAGAGCTGGCCGGCGATATCTTCTCCAACGCCGGAATATAAACCGTCGCATTCTTCCAGTTGTTCGTCGCGCTCCTCGTTTTCTGACTCCAGCGCTTCATCAATTTCCTCGGGAGAAAAATCCTGAATACCAAGCGCATTGATGGCGCCGCTGGCAATGTTCGCGGCCTCTGAAGCGCCGATGCGCAGCAGCGAATTCACTAGGATGGAAGCATACTGACCCGAAGCATTGGCGAAGAACTGAGAAAATCCGCCGTGATTCATTTCGCGTTCCAGGGCTACCACGGCCAGCACGATGCGCTCTTCGTCGGAGAGATCTTGCTCACCGGCATCGAGCGCCTTTTGATTCAAGGCTTCTTCCATGGCCAGCAGCAGCGAGTCGATGCGATACTCGCTGGCCATCGCCACCAGCTCCTCGATCGATTCTCCCGCGTAACCATCCAGCCATTTGAGGTCAGCCATTTTTTCGTCATCCCATCTTAATCGGAATCAACTTCCAGCAATGAATCATAACTCTTATCGACAAAAAATGCATAAATTCATTATTTGCAACGCTTAAGAATCGAGCGATAGAATCTAGCCTGGACCACCCAATCGATGGGCGGCTCTTGAAGGAGCGGTTTCGCATGGGTTATCAGGTTCTGGCCAGGAAGTACCGTCCGCAGCGCTTTGCCGACGTGGCGGGGCAGGATCACGTCACCCGGACGCTGATGAACGCGCTCGCGCAGAACCGCATTGCGCATGGGTACATTTTCTCGGGGCACAGAGGCATCGGCAAGACGACTATCGCCCGCATTGTGGCTCAAGCTCTCAACTGCCGCACGGAGATCGGAAGTGCGGAACGGCCTACGCCAGAGCCATGCGGCGTCTGCGATTCATGCACGGAGATTCGCCAAGGCAACGCGACCGATGTGATTGAGATCGATGCGGCCACCAATCGCGGCATCGACGAAATTCGCGAACTGAGAGACGCCGCCCGCTATGCTCCCTCGCGCGACCGCTACAAGATTTACATCCTCGACGAAGCGCACCAGATTACCGACGCGGCCTTCAACGCGCTGCTGAAGACGCTGGAAGAGCCGCCCTCGCACGTCATCTTCATGATGGCCACCACGCAGCCGGAAGACATTCCGCAAACCATCCGTTCGCGCTGTCAGCACTTCAGCTTTCACGCCGTCAAGTTCGATGACATTCTGGCGCAGTTGCGTATGATCGCCGCCAATGAAGAGGTTGTCGCCGAAGAGGCCGCGCTGGCGCTGCTGGCCGAGGCGGGCGATGGCTCGATGCGCGACGCGCTTTCCATCATGGATCAGGCGATTGCCTCCGCTCCGACGGAAGATGGCAAGGCGGTGCTCTCGTCGGCGCAGATTCGCGAGCTGATGGGCTCGGTTCCAAATGCAGTCTTTGAGCGGCTGCTGGAGGCCGTGGCGGCGGGGCAAAGCGCGGAGCTGATGGAGCAGTTGAATCTGCTGGTGAATGCGGGGCACAGTCCTTCGTCTCTGGCTCGGCAGATGGTGCGTTACCTGCGCAATACTCTGATGGCCAAGATCGGCGGCGAGCAGACCGAATTGTTGCAGATCAGCGGCGATGAGCGGGCGCGCGCGGCGCGCACGGCGCTGCTCTTTACCGAGGAAGAGATTACGCGCAATTTACAAATTGTGCTGCGTACCTTTGACGATTTGAATTATCGCCAGGAGCAGCGCTTTCATCTGGAGTTGGGGCTGCTCAAGCTGATTCACGCACAGCGCCTGCTGCCGCTGGAAGAGTTGCTGAGCGGTGTGGCGGCAGCAGGCGGCTTCCGTTCTTCTGGAGCTGCTTCCGCTCCGGCTACAGCGCCACGGCCAACGGCCAGCGCGCCGCGTCCGGCTGCGACTGCGGCTCCGGTTGCTGCCCTGGCTGCTCCAGCCGCGCCGCCGACGCTTTCGCCCTTTGGCTCTTCCGGTGGTGGTTGGGGATCGGGAGCGAAGATGGAATCCGGCGCGGCAACTTCGCCGGTTGCGACGATGGAGCGGCCTGCGCCTGCGCCTCTGGCGGCCAGCGCGTTTCAAGGCGCAACGCCTTTTCCTGCTGCGCCAGCCACGGGCTTTGCTTCAGGATTTGCTACGGGTGAATCGATGACTGAAGGCGCGCTGGCCAAGGCTCCGCAAGCGGCGGTCGCGCCCACCAGCCTGCCCAGTGTTGAGGCCATTCGCCACGCCGTGGGCTGCGCGCTGGTCGAGGGCGGGCACATTTCAGCGGCGCAGTTGCTGGGCGCGGGCGAGTGGGTGATGGACGGCGTGAGCCTGCGCATCGAGGTCGCGGGCATGGGCAAAAAGATGCTGGCCTTGACAGTGAACGCCGCAGCGGAGAAGATTATTCGTCAGGAACTGCAACGGCTGGGCGCGCCGGCGCGCTTTCTGGTGGTTCCCGGCGAGGGGCCTGCATCCAGCGCGCCCGCCCCGATGGCCGCGCCCATCGCCGGCAGCATTCAGGAGGCAGCGCTGGCGAACCCCTTGGTGCAGCGCGCGCGGGAGATCTTCAAGGCCGAGGTGCGCAGCGTTGTGGATATGCGGCAGAAGTAATTTCAGTATCAATGATTCGGGTTTCATGCACGAGGGATGTTATGCACTCACATCAGCTCATAAGATGGATGATCTTTTTATTGACGATCGCACTTGTCGTAGTCTATGGGATTCTTCTTTTATGGATTCCAAAAACTAAGCGAGGCTGGATTATCTTTGCGGTGCTTGGATCAGTTTATGCAGCTTTTCTGTTTGCAGTATGGTTGAGAAACTGACGGCATTGAATAGTCATTTTAATCGGCGTTTTCAGACGCATGAGTGTTTCAAATTGCTTTTCCAAAGAGGTTCAAAATGATTAACCCGCTCAAAATCGGCGAGATGCTTTCGCAGGCCAACCAGATGCAGGAAGAGGTACAGCGAAAGCTTGCGCAAACCGTGGTCGAGGGAACCAGCGGCGGAGGGGCCGTGACCGCGACCATGAACGGCAAGAAGCAGTTGCTCAAGCTGCGCATTGAACCGGCGGCGGTGGTTGGCCTGAGCGGCGAAAAGCCCGATGTGGAGATGCTGGAAGATCTGGTAGTGGCCGCGGTGAACGACGCCGGGCGCAAGGCCGACGATGCAATCCAATCCAGCGTGAAAGGGATGCTGGGCGGGTTGAATCTGCCGGGGCTGGGATGAGCCGGTCATTGCGATGAGAGCGAAAGGCAAACGCGGGTCCTTCGGCTCCGTTTGTCGCCAAGAGCGCGACAAACTCCGCTCAGGATGACAGTTTTGGGGGAGTATAAGATTTCAACTCAGAACGAGAAACACAACGGGATGGAGGATAACTCGATGCTCCATGCAATCAATCGCAGAAACTTCATGCAGCTTGGCTTGACGGCGGGCGCGGCGGCGATGCTGGGGCGCGCGATGAGTGCTCAATCGAAGCCAGCCGCGAATCTGGCGGCTGGACCCGATGCGGCGGCAACCACGCCGATCAAAACCACCAAGCTCTACGACAATCTCTATCTGCTGCAAGGGGTGGGCGGCAACATGGCTTTGCAGACTGGCCATGAGGGCAACATCCTGATCGATGCGAGCTTTGCTCCGGCGGTTCCGCGGATTCTTGAGGCCATCGGCGCAGTGAGTAAAGACGCGCCTTTCCTGCTCATCAACACGCATTGGCACGGCGACCACACCGGCGGCAATGAAGCATTGCATGCGGCTGGCTTTACCATTGCCGCGCATGAAAATACGCGCAAGCGGCTCGCTGCGCCGCAGACGATGAAGATGTTTCATCGTGAAGTTCCCGCATCTCCGATGGGAGCGTTGCCGACGGTCACCTTCGACGACGCGATGAAGATTTGGCGCAACGGCGATGCGCTGGATCTGGTTCACTTTGCTCCCGCGCACACCGATACAGACATCTACATTCACTTCCACAAGGCCGACGTGCTGCACTTGGGCGACATCTGGTTCAACGGCGTCTATCCATTCATCGACGAAGGCACGGGTGGCTCGATTGGCGGCATGATTCGCGCAAGCGACAAGGCTCTGAATGTGGCGGGCAGCAATACCAAAATCATTCCCGGCCATGGGCCGCTGGGAACAAAGGCTGAGTTCCAGAAGTATCGCGATATGCTGGTGACGGTGCGCGACAAGGTGGCTGCGCTGAAGAAGGCCGGATTGAACGAGCAGGAGGCCATAGCCAAAAAGCCGACGGCGGAGTTCGACGCAGCGCTGGGCAAGGGCTTCATGAACGCCGATCAGTTTGCTGGAATTGTGTATCGGACGCTGTAGGGTTTACAAAGCCTTCAGCTCTCAGCTATCAGCTTTCAGCTTGTTGGGTGGCTGATAGCTGACGGCTGATAGCTGAAAGCTGCTTTTAGGAGGCACATCAAGTGACCCGCTATGCCGAGCCGATGGCGCGGCTGATTGAAGAGTTGAAGAAGCTGCCGGGAGTGGGCACGAAGAGCGCCCAGCGCTTCGCCTTTCATATCCTGCGCGCGACCGACGAGGATGCGGCGGCGCTGGCCGAGGCGGTGCGCGGGCTCAAGGCCAATCTGCGTCTTTGCTCGGTTTGCAATAACGTCACCGATGTCGATCCCTGCGCCTACTGCGCCAATCCAGGGCGCAATCACCGGCTGATCTGCGTGGTGGAAGAGGCGACCAACATCGGCGCGGTTGAGAGGACGCGCGGCTATCAGGGCGTCTATCATGTGCTGCACGGCACGCTCTCGCCGCTGCATGGGGTGGGGCCGGATCAGTTGCGTACGCAGACGCTGCTCCTGCGCGTGGAGCGCGGCGAGGTGGACGAGGTGATTCTAGCCACCAGCCCCACGCTCGAGGGCGAGGCCACGGCGCACTGGTTGGCAACGGCGCTGCGCGGCTCGCAGGTGAGAATTACGCGCATTGCCACAGGCGTGCCGGCCGGCAGCGACATTGAATACGCTGACGAAGTGACGATGGCGCGGGCGATGGAAGGGCGGCGGGAAGTGTAGTTCGCGGCGTGGACCAGGAGGTCCACGCGACAGCCGGCCAGGAGGCCGGCGCTACAATTTAAAGGCGCTCTATTCATTGAGTCTGGGAGAAAGCCAATATGCATATAGTCATTGCGTCCTCGGAGTGCGTGCCGTTTGCCAAAACCGGGGGCCTCGCGGATGTGGTGGGAGCGTTGGGTCCGGAGCTGGTCAAGCTGGGGCATCAGGTGACCGTCTACTTGCCGCTTTATGCAGGCGTGCGGCGGCAATTGGCTGGCGAGCTGAACTACGCCGCGCGCTCCATCACCATTCCCTTTCAGTATTACAACCGCTTTGTGGGCATTGTGGACGGCGGCAAGCTGGGCGGCGTGCAGATCTACTTTGTCGATTGCCCGGAGCTCTTTGACCGCGAAGGGTTGTATGGCACGGCGGCGGGCGATTACCCGGACAACGCCGAGCGCTTCGGGCTCTATTGCCGCGCGGTGATTGAGGCGGCGAAGCTGCTGGGCGTGCCGGATATCTTTCATGTGCATGACTGGCAGGCGGCGCTGATTCCGGTTTATTTGCGCACCACTTACGCCGCCGACCCGCTGCTGCAGCGCGCGGCTTCGGTGATCACGATTCATAACGCCGCCTATCAGGGCGCCTTTCCGCCCGCGACCACCGAGCAATTGCTCTTTCCGTGGGAGATCTTCCGGCTGGATCGACTGGAGCAGTACGACCGCTTCAACTTCCTCAAGGGCGGCTTGGTCTTCGCGGAGATGCTGACCACGGTGAGCCGCAAGTATGCCGAAGAGATACAGACGGCGGAGTTTGGCGAGGGGCTGGAGGGCTTGCTGCGAGGGCGTGCCGGGGCGCTGCGCGGGATTTTGAATGGCGTGGATTATGCGCTGTGGAATCCGGCGACGGATGCGCATCTGGCCGCGCGCTACACGCCGCAGGATTTGGCGGGCAAGCGCGAGTGCCGCGCGGATTTGCTCAGCGAGTTTGGGCTGACGAATGTGAGCGATGCGACGCCGGTGATTGGCATCGTCTCGCGCTTTGCGATTCAGAAGGGCTTCGACCTGGTGGAGCAGATTGCCGGAAGGCTTTCGGAGATGGATGTGGCGGTGGTGGCGCTGGGTTCGGGCGAGCCGCGCTACGAAAAGTTCTTCCGCGACTGGGCCTACTGGAACCGGGCGAATGTCGGCGTGCGCATCGGCTACGACAACGCGCTCTCGCATAAGATCGAGGCGGGGGCTGACATTTTTCTCATGCCGTCGCTCTATGAGCCGTGCGGATTGAACCAGATTTATTCGCTGAAGTACGGCACCGTTCCGGTGGTGCGGGCGACGGGCGGCCTTGACGACACGATCGAGGAGTGGAACCCGGAGCAGGGCAGCGGGACGGGATTCAAATTCCAGGGAAAGAGTGGCGGAGCGTTGCAGGATGCGCTGGAGCGGGCGTTCAAGGCCTTTACTGACCAGGACGGCTGGCGGCGGCTGATGCAAAACGGCATGGCGCGGAATTATAGCTGGGAGCAACCGGCGCGCGAGTATGCGGCGGTGTATGAAGAGGCGGCCAGACGAAGGTCTTGAGAAAATTACAAAATAATGAATAATTTCAAAATACATCAATCTTCTTATGAATAATCGTGCTATATTGTTCTCATGCGGAGTCGTTCACTTCGCAAGGGGGCAGTATGGCTTCAACCGCCGTTCTAATCGATGTTTCCTGCGCCGTCGAGGTCTTTCTTGCGGCGGCGCTACTTCATCAAGAGCAGCCTGGGCGAGCCGATTTCACGATTCAGGAGATTGTGAACCGGGCGGCCAAGGAAAATATCACTGGCGAGATACGCTCCGGCATCAATGTTCACGCCTCGCAACACTGTGTGGCGAATAAGGCGCCGAATCCGGCCAAGCACCGGATGCTGTTTGCCACAGGCAAGCACACGCGGCGGCTATTGCTTCCCGGCGACGAGGTTCATCCGGGGCGGACGGGCAAGATTTTTCCGGAGGCAGCAGAACTTCCGGAGGAGTATCTGCCGCTGCTGGAGTGGGCGAAGGATCGACATGAAAAAATGCAGTCGAGAGCGGGTATGACTGTCGGAGAGATTGATGAATGGGTTCGTCAATTGCGAGAGTGTTCCTATGCCACTCCCAGTTCAATCGGGGAAGAGAAGGAAGTTTCTCCCCGGCATTTGGAAAGTCTATTGCGTGCTCGGGGAATTGGAGCGGAGATGGCTGCGGGGATTGATCCAGACGAGTATATTCGGGAGTTGCGCGAGGGATGGGAATGAGCAGAATTTTTCTCGATTCCAATCTCTTCATTTATCACTTGGAAGATATTGGTCCGCGAGGAGAACGGGCCAACGTTATCTTCGAAAGGCTCTCTCATCGGAAAGATACAGTACTGACATCCACACTGACTTTGGGAGAGGTGCTTGTCAAGCCAATTCAAACGGGGAATCGTACACTGGAGAAGAAGTACAGAGAGCTTTTGCGAGAACCTGAAATTGTGGTTCTTGCATTTGACCGGGCTGCGGGCGAGATTTTTGCGCTGATTCGTCAGAATCGATCCATTAAGGCTCCCGACGCCATTCAATTGGCAACTGCGGCGAGCGCCGGCTGCGATCTGTTCATTACAAACGATGACCGGTTAACTATGGCGTATGTGCCGGGGATTCAGTTTATCGTTTCAATGGAACGCGCGCCGGTCTGATCAGGTTGCGAAGTGCAGACTGAAAGAGGAGGGCGCTGGCGGTTGCGGTGCCCACTCTCATTTATGCCTGCTGCGCATCGCCACCAGTAAAAAGCGAAGCGGTGGATTAGAGTGGAGTTGGCGGGACAGATAGATTTAACAGCACAAAATCGGAGAGTGTGAGAGATATGCCGGAGACAATTGACGGGTTTCAAATGACTGCAAGGCCGCGGCGCGGGCGCTGGGGCTTGCTGATCTTCATTGCCATTGTGGCTGTGATCTTTCTGGGCGGACGGACGGCGCTCTCTTATTGGGTGGATCTGCTTTGGTTCAACTCGCTCGGCTATAGCGAGGTCTTTTGGAAGGCGCGCGGCCTCGAATGGGGCATCTTTGCAGGCTTCTTCGCGGCAACATTTCTGATCTTGATTGCGGCATTCCATGTGCTCAAGCTCGCGCATCAGGACGACCTGCCCGCGGATCACACCATCTTTGTCGGTGGCCAGCCGGTCAAACTCTCCATCAAGCCGGTGCTGCGCATCGTCTCCATAGGCGGCTCGTTGGTGATCGGGTTCATCAGCGGCGGCGCAATGGCCGCGCAGTGGCAAACGCTGGCGCTCTGGTGGTTTGCGCCGCAGGGCGCCGGCGCAGGCGATCCGGTCTTCGGGCGTCCGCTGGAGTTCTATCTCTTCACCCTTCCAGCGTGGCAACTCATCCTCGGCTGGCTGCTTACGCTCAGCGTCCTCAGTTGCGTCGTGGCAGTGGTTTTTCTGCTGGTCTCCGGCAGTTCGCGCGCGCTCACCGGACGCGCCAGTTTAAGCGAATTGCCGTGGCGCGGGCTTTCCGTTGCGGTTGGATTTCTATGGGTGATCGTCGCGGGGCGCGTCTATCTTGGACGATTCTCATTACTCTTTGAGCATCATACAATCTTCGACGGAGTTACTTATTCGGATGCGCATGTTAGCCTGACTGGAATGTTAGTTACCTCCGCGGCGCTCTTGCTGGGCGCGGCGATTGCTATCTTCGGCGGGTTGATCCGGCCGCGCGGACGCTGGCTGATTGCCTCAGTCCTTCCGGCAGTCTTATGTTATATCGGCGTGGGAATTGTCGGCTGGTATGTTACCAGCTTTGTCGTCAAGCCGAATGAGTTGGTGCGCGAGCAGCCTTACATCGCCAATAACATCGAAATGACGCGCAAAGCGTATGGACTGGATGGATTCGCGCAGCGCCAGTTTCCAGCCGAAACAACCGTGGAAGCCACGGATCCAGCCAATAATCAAGCCACGCTACAGAACATTCGCCTTTGGGATTGGCACGCATTGCAAGATACTCTGCACCAGTTGCAGGAGATTCGAACTTACTACGACTTTCCTGACATTGACATTGACCGCTATGACATCAACGGGCAAATGCGCGAGGTGATGCTGGCCGCGCGCGAGCTGGATGTGGACAAGCTGCCCGAAAGCAGCCGCAACTGGATCAACGACAAGTTGATTTATACGCACGGCTACGGCCTGACCATGAACACCGTGAATGGATTTACGCCGGAAGGCCGGCCCAGTTTGCTGTTGAGCAATATGCCCGTGCAGTCCACCGTGCCGGGTCTGAATGTAACTCGGCCGGAGATTTATTTTGGCCAGCAGACCAACACAGATGTCTATGTGAAGACGCGCCAGCAGGAGTTCAACTTTCCGGAGGGCGATAGCAATAATCTAACTTCCTACCAAGGCACGGGCGGCATCGAGTTAGGCGGATTCGCGCGCCGGCTGCTGATTGCCTTTGATCGCGGCGACATATCCAAGCTGCCCTTCAGCGACGATGTAACTCCTGAGAGCCGCCTGCTGATGCGGCGCGCGGTGCGCGAGCGAGTTACCGCGCTGGCGCCGTTTCTTACTTATGACAACGACCCATATCTGGTGCTAAGCGAGGATGGAAAGCTGAGCTGGATTCTGGATGCCTTTACTCAGTCCGACAGTTATCCTTACTCAACGCACTATTCCATCGATGGCCAGCCGCTGAATTATCTGCGCAACAGCGTCAAAGTGGTCATTGACGCTTATGACGGCACGACGACGTTTTATGTCTTTGATGCGAAAGATCCGATTCTGGCGGCCTATCGCGGAATCTTTCCGAGTTTATTCAAGGATGCGGCGGCCATGCCGGCCGGGTTGCGCAAGCACGTGCGTTATCCGGAGTTATTGTTCAAGCTGCAAGCTGAAGTCTACGGCCTCTATCATATGACCAACCCGGAGGTATTTTATAACCGCGAGGACTTATGGACCGTGGCGACGGAGATGGGCCTGAGCTCGGACGGCACGCAACAATCGCAATCCATGGAGCCTAACTTCGTATTGATGAAGCTGCCCGGCGAGAGCAGCGTCGAGTTTGTCGAGATTCTGCCCTTCACCCCGGCCAATCGCAATAACTTGATAGGCTGGATTGCGGGCCGTTCGGACGGCGAGCATTATGGCACTTCGATTGTCTACGACTTTCCCAAGACCAAGCAGGTGGATGGCCCCATGCAGATCGAGGCGCGCATCGATCAGAACGCGCAGTTATCCGGCCAGCTGACTCTGTGGAATCAGCAAGGCTCGCACGTGCGGCGCGGAACGCTGCTGGTCATTCCATCAGGCCGCGCGCTGCTCTACGCGGAGCCGATCTATCTGCAAGCCAACCAAAGCCCCATGCCCGAGCTGCGCCTGGTGGTGCTTGCGCTGCAAGACAAGTTAGCCTATGGGCCGACCTTTGAAGCTGCGCTCTCGTCGCTTTTTGGCGGGAATATCTCTTCGCTGAGCGCGGCTGAAGCGCCTTCCGCACCATCAACTGTTGCGGGCGCACCGGCTCCAGCGCAGGATTTAAACGCACTGATCCAACAAGCCAGCCGCGACTTCGACGATTACCAGCGGCTGACCGCGGCAGGCAAATTGTCCGAAGCCGGAGCGAAGCTGGAGGAGTTGAAGCAGGTAATCGGCAAGCTGGGCGCGCGGGCGAAGTAAGCACCTGCGGTGCGGCCAGTGGCTCGCTGTTCGCTCGCACAGGGTTCGCGGTTCCCAACTCTGAAGACTCGGTCCTGAGATCCGGTGCTCTGGTATGGCTGGAGTCTCCGGCGCTTTCGCACGCCAACGGAGGGAGCAGGGGCCTTCAGGACCCTGAAATGAGGCAATTGGATCTGGCCTTCAGGCCCGGGAGCTTTGCCATGAATTTCGATTTCGCCAGCCTATTTTCCCATTATTTGCTATACTTCGGTAAATAGTAGCAAGAGTTGCTCTCAATGTGAGGAGTTGCCGCCATGCCCGATGTTCAAAAAGTCAGCATTGCTTTAACCGGGGAGCAACTCGGCGCTCTCCGCGCTGCCGTGGAGACCGGCGAATACGCCACCACCAGCGAGATTGTCCGCGAGGCGATTCGCGATTGGCAGTTCAAGCGCGAGTTGCGGCAAGAAGATTTGAAGCGCCTGCGCCAGATGTGGGACCAGGGCAAGGCGAGCGGAGCGGCTGCGCCGGTTGACTTTGATGCTGCGAGGCGCGAGGCGCGGCAACGGCTGGCGACAATTACGGAGGACCAGGCTCTTGCGAGTTGATCTCGTCTGGACTCCGCAAGCCCGCGAGGATTTGATCGAGATTTATACTTACATTGGCCTCGACAATCCATCCGCTGCGGAACGCATCTTTGACGCAGTGGAGGCGAAGGCTGGATTGCTGATTGATTATCCGCGACTTGGAGCGCGGCGTCCGGAGATTCGTCCATCCACGCGAATGCTCATCGAAGGGCCTTACCTCATCCTCTACGAGACGCATCCCGACAGCGATGAGGGTGGGATTGACGAGGCTGAAATTGTGAGAATCGTGGATGGCAGGCGGAACCTGAAGAATCTTTTCTAAGCCGAAGATTAGATGGACTCCCAGGTCCGAAAATCCGGACCTGGGAATCCCAACTTGTCCAGTAAACCTGTGAAATTGCTTTCACATGAGGTGACTTCCAATGTGCACAAACAGTCGAATCACAGTGTCTTTTTCGTTATTCTTCTTTTACGCCCTTTCCGCGTTTGGGCAAGTGAGCAACGCACCAGCAAAAGAAAACAATCTCTATTCAATGGCCTTGTTTGCTAGCTTAAAAGAAATGGATAAATCTTGGGGCTATATCCAAGATAGTTATGGCAATAGGGAACAGACAAATTACCACCACATGCTGATATTTAAGAATTCGGAAATTACAGATAATTTACCAACACGATCTGGAGATTATCAAGTCGAATATCTTGACATCCAAGCGATGATTGATCGATACAAATCAATCAGAAAGGAATTTGCTGTTGTTGAGATTCATCCAATTTACAATGAAGGCGCGCGATTGAGGATTCAAATTTCTGTAAGTTGGTTCATGTACAGAAAGAAGAGAATGAATTTGGCTTTTTCTGATTGGAGCGATGTCGAATTTCTCTATGACTGTGAAAAACATACATACATCATTTCTTCAGTAAAACTTGGCGGTATCTGACTTGGGATACTGAGATGCCCTAATTTCAGAAATAGTGAACATAACTAACGGGATTCATTTTAATCCAAGCTGACGGACCAGATTTGCCTCAGGGACTAAAGTCCTGCTCTATTTTGTATCTCGTGCGGCACGACTAAAGTCGCGCCCTTTCAAAATATTGGCTCTCAATAGGTTTTCGGATAAAGGCAGCAGTTAGCTGCCGCTTCGCGGCTAGCGAGTTAGCAAGTTAGCGGGTAGGTTGCGGAAATGTTGCGGCGACGATCTGCTCGACCTGGGTGAGCCACTGGGCGCGCTGCTCGGGCGTGCTGGTGATGACGACGCTGAAGGTTTGGCGCACCACATTTTTCACGCCGCAGAAGTCGAGGATGCAGCGCTTCCATAGATTGTCGAGCGGGTCGCCGAAGATAGCTTGCTCGCGCGCGGGCGGGGTGTCGGAGGTGTTGAAGATCACAGCCGCTTGCGCGCGTAGCAGGCCCAGGGGCACGCCCTCGCCGCTGTCGCCCTCTTCAAATTTATAAGCCACACCGGAACGCAGGACGCGGTCGATCCAGCCTTTCATCATCGCCGGCGGCTGGCCCCACCAGTTGGGATGCACGATGATGAGGCCGTCAGCGCGCTCAATCTCCTCGCAGTGGCGCTTGAGGATGGGGGTTAAGACGGCCTCTGAGGCCAGTTCTTCGGCAGGCAAAAGCGGGTCAAAGCCCTCTTCATAAAGGTCATGGAATGTGACTTCGTGGCCGAGGCGCTCGAGCGCTTGGCAGGCGGTGAGGGCGATGGCGTGGTTGAAACTGCGCGGTTCCGGATGAGCGAGAATGATGGAGATTTCCATGGATATGGGCCAGCATAGCACAGATTCTTCGGTGAGTTGGCTCAAGCTGCGTGGACCGGGAGATCCACGCCGCAGCCGATCTTGAGACCGGCGCAACGGTTCCGTCTCACGCCGGTTGGCAGAGTCGGCGTGGGCGCAGAAAAGTTCCGCGGGAATTAACTTAGGCGAAAATCCATATTAGAAAATCCAAACAAGCGGGTGTGACGCCGATCACAGCCTACCGTAAATTCCCACGAGTAGCGTCTCATTCATCCATTGGGGACGGCCCGGCGGCTTCCTCAGTTTTTTTGATTGCCACCGGCTTGACCCCGATTCCCGCGCGCACGCACGGAGTGAGGTAGGCATGGGTCAGACCATCTATCAATCGATGCAGCAGAAGGGCTACAGCCGCAGAGATTTTCTTCAATTCTGCGCCGCGGCCGCAACCGTGGCGGGCTTTGGCCAGACGGGCGTGGCCCAGGTTGTTTCGGCCTTCGAGAAGAAAGATAAACCGGCTGTGGTGTGGATGCACTTTCAGGAGTGCACCTGCTGCAGCGAGTCGTTCATCCGCGCCTCGCACCCCATTGTGCTGGATGTGCTGCTGGACGTTTTGAATCTGAACTATACGGAGACGCTGATGGCGGCCTCCGGCTTCCAGGCGGAAAAGAGCCTCGCCGACACCATTGCCAATAACAAGGGCAAGTACATTGTGTTGGTGGAGGGCGCGGTTCCGACCAAGGACGATGGCGTTTATTGCATGATCGGCGGCAAGACGGCAGAGTCGATTTTGCAAGAGGTGACCAAGGACGCGGCGGCGGTGGTGGCATGGGGCAGTTGCGCCTCCAACGGCTGCGTGCAGGCGGCCAAGCCGAATCCGACGGGCGCCACGCCAATTCATAAGCTGGTCGATAAGCCGGTGATCAACGTTCCCGGCTGCCCGCCGATTGCCGACGTGATGATGGGCGTGGTGACGCATCTGCTGGTGCTTGGGCAGTTGCCGGCGCTCGATTCGCAGGGCCGGCCCAAGGAGTTTTATGGCCGCCGCGTGCATGACACCTGCTATCGCCGCCCGAATTACGATGCCGGGCTTTTTGTCGAGTCCTTTGACGACGAGAATGCGCGCAAGGGATTCTGCCTGTACAAGATGGGCTGCCGCGGACCGGTCACCTACAACGCCTGCTCGGTGGTGAAGTGGAACGAGGGAACCAGCTATCCGATCCAATCCGGCCACGGCTGCATCGGTTGCAGCGAAGAGGGCTTCTGGG
>CAZXVX010000009.1:0-39074 GCA_964644105.1 uncultured Occallatibacter sp.
GTCATGGCTGCCCTGACGGCTGATCTGCAAAAGGATGTGACCGTCGCCGAGGATGGGCAACTGATGCGTTACCAGTTCTCTGACCGCGTTCTGTTTGATAGCGGAGAAGCCACGTTGAAGGACAGCGGACGGGAGATTTTGTCCGCCATGGGCAAAGCATTTCACTCCAAGGTGGGCACGTTTTCGCAGATCCAGGTCGAGGGGCACACGGACGACAAGCCGATTCACACCTCTTTGTTCGACAGCAATTGGGAGCTCTCCAGCGCGCGCGCCACCTCGGTGGTGCGCTTTCTTGAGGATGATGCCCACATGGATCCA
The DNA here is from genome assembly GCA_964644105.1 of uncultured Occallatibacter sp. Lineage (GTDB taxonomy): Bacteria > Acidobacteriota > Terriglobia > Terriglobales > Acidobacteriaceae > Telmatobacter. Next base: position 319 of record CAZXVX010000009.1, read on the forward strand.
AAACTATTATCAGCCACCGGATACTCGCAGTACCGGCCACTCTCGTTGGAAGATAGCGAGCGCGCGCGCGCGCTGAACCGCCGCATCGAAGTCGTCGTTGTCTACACCTTGCGGACTCATTCAGGAGCAAATCGATAGACGCTGTTGCGGAGAAGTGATGCAATAGATCGGCGGCTCGTCTGTCGCTTGCCGGAGGAAGTGAAAATGAGTACAGAGCATCTAGAAAAAAACGGCTTCGACGGCGCCTGTCTGGACGTCTTCGATTCCGCGCAAGGTCTGGCGGAGATGACGGATCACTCCCTGGTGACTCCCGCGCATATGATGCTGGCGCTGCTTTTTCAAGAAGGTGGATGCCTCGATAAAAAACTGAGAGCCCGCTTTAATGGCTTGAGAGCTTCCACGGTTGGCGATTCCCTGAAGGAGATTCTGGAGATGCGCGCGCCGGATGGGGATGGTGCCGGCAACCAATCGATTGAGCTGTTTCTGATTCCCTGTTCGGCTTCAGTGTTGGCGGCGCTCAAGCGCGCGCGTGAGCTGGCGAATGAGTGGAAGAAGGAGAAGATACCGGTTGAAGCTTTGGCGTGCGCCTTGCTTGATGCTGTCGATGGCGATGCACTGGAGGCATTTGGCGACGCCGAGATCGGCCGGAAAGAACTCGGTGAGCTGGCCGAAGCGATTGCGGAGGAGTCGAAGAACAGCCTTGCGGGCAAAACTTCCAATGGTCCAAGAATCTGGGACGGCGATCAGATCTGCATGGAATCTTTCGGTCCGGTGGCATCCGAGGGATTGCGAACCCTGACGCGGATGGGCGAGGGGCGGCCTCTGCTGGGCGAGGACTTGCTGATTGCTTTTCTCTCCAATGACAGCTCGCGTACAACCGAAGCCCTGCATATTATGAGCCTGAATCCTGGATCAATTTGCGCAACGCTGAGGCAGCGGTATGGAGAGATCAAAACCGGCAAGGGCGGAGTTATCGAGCGCAATCGCATGGGCAGAATGTTGGGCGGCATTTTAGCCTCGGCAGAAGAGATGGCACGGCAGGAAAACACCGCGAAGATCAGCGAGAGCCATCTGATGAGGGCCTATGTAGCACGTGTCTCCGGCTCGGCGGGCAACTTGCTGGAGAAGCTGGGAATCAACCCGATCCGATTGGCCGGCTATCTGAGCAAATATAAGCAGGATCGTGAACCTTCCGATAAAGCGGCGGGGCAGTTCGAGATGGTTCAAGATTTGGAAGGGTATCTTTCGCAGCGCGTGATTGGTCAGCAGGAGGCGATCCGGGTGGTGGTGCCGGCGCTGAAGCGCATGCGCCTTGGCATGAATGAGCCGGGCCGTCCGCTGGGCGTATTTTTGTTCCTTGGCGCGACTGGAGTGGGGAAGACGGAGTTAGCCAAAGCTGTGGCCGACATTGCCTTTGGTCCCAAGCCCGGAGTGCGCGATCCCTATCTGATTCGCATTGACTGCGGCAAGCTGAAAGAAGGGCGCGATATCGTGCAGTTGCTGGGCGCACCTCAAGGCTTGGTCGGTTACAAGGAAGGCGCTCTCACCAATGGCTTCCGCGACAAAGGAGCAAGCTGCATTGTTTTGTTTGACGAGGCCGAAAAGGCTCATCCGGATATTTGGCAGGCTCTGCTGACCTTCTTCGATGAAGGCATTGTGACGGAAGCGGATGGAACTCTCTATGACGCTACCGGCTGCATCCTGATCGCGACCTCCAATCTTGGCTATAAAGAGGCAACCGACGTCTTTCGCTTGTACGACATCAGCGCGGAGGATGCGCGCGCCATGCGCCCGCAGGTGGAGGAGTTCGTCTGGAAAAAAGTCACGGGCTATTTTTCGCCGGAGTTTATCGGCCGATTTGGCAAGGAAAATGTCGTTCTCTTCAACCAGTTTGCGGAGTCTGATTACCGCGCGATCGTCGGCTCGCAGGTCGATTCACTCATCGTCGAGATGCAGGCGCGGAGCTTGGATTGCCGGGTGGACGAGGCGGTTGTGAACAAGCTGGTGGCGCTCGCATGGGCCAAGCGAAATGAGGGAGCGCGCACCGTTCGCCGGCTGATTCGAGCGAATCTGCGCGATCCGATTGTGGATGGGTTGGGCAGCGATGCGCAGCGAACGATCTTCCACTTCAGCTTGAGAGAGGACGGCGAGGTCGTCGCATTGGACAGGTAAACTCGATGGCAATCTACGACGACATTTTCGATAAGCCCTCTGTCGGCGGCCGCTACAAGATGCTCAAGCGTCTTGGCCGCGGGGCATTTGGAGAGGTCTTTCTGGCCAACCAGGAAGTGGCCGGAGTGCCGGGGGTCAAGTTCAGGCAGGTGGCGATCAAGCTGTTCACGCAGGATTACGTGAATGCCGCCAACGCCGCCAAGGTCTTTGCCGAAGCTCTGCTGCTGGAGCAACTGGCTGCGGAGGCGCGAGCCAAGGGCGAGCCGGTTCATCTTGTCAGCATCTTTGATTTGGGCGTTTTGCGCGACTACGGCGCGGCTCCATTTGTCTCGATGGAGTGTGTCTACGGCTCGCTGGAAAAACAGCTTGAGGGAGCGCCGCCTCTGCCCCTTGATACCGTGATCCGCCATCTGCGTGGAATCTGCGCGGGGTTGAAGCTGGCACACGGGCATTTTCCGGCGGTGATTCATCGGGATTTGAAGCCGGCCAATATCTTGATTGAAAGGTCCGGCTTCCTGAAGGTTGCCGATTTTGGATTGGCCATTGATCGCTACTATGCATTTCTCGCTGGCGGCGGCGCGGGAACCATCTGTTATTCCCCGCCCGAGAGCCGAAGAGGGGAGATTCCGTCTCCCGCCTTTGACGTCTACTCGCTGGGAATCATGATGCTGGAGATGCTTTCTCATCGCAATCCCCTGGAGGAATTCCTGAAGGGGCTAACGGTGGAGGAGGACAAAGTGGGTGCCATGTTGGATTCCGCCCAGGCCAGCCTTGCCGAATTGCTCGACCCTGCAGACGGATCGAGCTTCGTCGCGCGCCTGCACGAACTTCGACAGTCTGCTGGCGCGCAAGAGATTCTCCGCAGGTGCCTTGCCGTCGTCCCTGCCCAGCGCTACGCCAACGCCATGGAACTGGATGAGGCGCTGGCCGCCCTCGAAGCAGGCCGCCTTGTCCCCGAAGCTCCGAAGCCGCAGGAAAGGGGCCGAGAGCAAATCTCACGACTTCTGGAAGAAGCGGCGGCATTACTCAAGAGAGAATGCCTCGGCGAGGCCGAAGAGCGATTGCAGGCTGTCTTCTTGCTTTCACCGCGAGAGCAAAAATACTTTTTACTGCTGGCGGAGATCAGAGAGCGTCAGAAGCGTTGGTCGGAAGCTATTGATGCGCAGAAGAACGCCAATTCAATCTCCGCCCAGCTTCGCGCCGATCACCGGGCCGCCCCGGTGCTGATTGAACGTCTGGCTCAGTTGTATGAAAAGGCGGGCAAGCTGCTCGCCGCAAAAGAAACACGGAAGTTGCTGGAGCGATCGTAATGGATGTCTTGGAGTTTTTGGGACTGAAAAAACCGTCCAATCCGCCTCCTGCTCCAGTCAGGATGAAGAAGAAAGCCTCCGGCTCTTCTTCCAAGAAGGCTGTGCCCAAAGGCCCTCACGGAAAGCATAAGCCTCCAGCGAAACAGTACGCATCAACGCCACGGTATAGATCGTCGCAATGGCCCGAACCCACGCCGCAACCCGCAGTGCATCAGTACACGTTTTGGAATCCGGTCAATTCCATCGATCTTGCATCTCGATACCGCAATCATCCGGCGCAGGATATGGTCCGCTCCGCGCAAAAGCCGCCACCACTGCTGCGCATCCAAAGCGGCTGGCGCCAAGCTGAATACTATCAGGAGCTCTTCCGGAACCTTGAGGATGTGAAGCCGGAAGATGTCGGGCTGGAGAATCTGCTGGAGGCGCGCCTCTCTGCCGCGCGCCGCGGCACCCTGGGTGGATTGGAAGCGGAGATGCGCGCCATTCACCGCGTTGTCGCTAGTTTGTGCAACATCGAAAGCGAGGAGACCGACCAGGAGGGATGGAAGACTAGGAAGCGGGCACGCCAATACGTTGCAGGGCGGCTTGGGCAGTTGGCGGAACATGCCATCGCGCTTGGCGACACAGACGCGGCGCTGGAGGCATTTCGCGCGCTTGAAGATACTGGGGAGATCTCCGAGCGCCATCTTCGCATCTACGGCAGGCTGTTGAGCGCCAGTGAGGCTGCTTCCGCTCCAGCATCTCTTCGCATCTATCTTCAGTGCCTGGAACGTCAATTCTGGCAGACCGAGCGCGATCCGTTGTTACAGGCTTTTCATAGGGAGCTTTCAGCGCATCTCAACATCCGCGAGCACACGCCGCGGCAAGAAATCCGCAAGCGAATGGCGCTGATTGCCCGGATGCATGCCGGTGGCGGAGTGCTGAATGATCCTGCCAAGAGCCTTGGGCTGGGTTACCTTCTGCTGGAAGAGCCCGAGCGGGCAGTCGCTCATCTGGAGCGGGCTTGCGAACTGGATGGGCATGACGGCGGAGAATCCTTCTTTTTTCTTGCGCAGAGCCTGTATCGCACCGGGCAATGGGAAAAAGCCTCGGCAGCCTTTGGCGCAGCCTCTGAACGGGGATTCTCGCCTAGCCGCATCGCGGCTTGGCGGGGGCTTGCACTTGCCAAGGCCGGTCAATGGGAAGCCGCCTTTGAGGCCTTCGAGGTTGCGGAACAAAGCCTGGGATCAGAGGCGGATGCAGCCTTCTATATCTATTGGGCACAGGCCAGCTTTCGGATGGGCGCATTCGAGCAGGCCAAGACGCGATTTAATCAAGCGATCGAAAAGTGGTACGAGAACGGAATTTCAGAGGCCGGAAGCACTCCCGATCTCATTCGTGCGCACTATGGGCACGCTATCTGCCTTCTGCGCGAAGGCAATTACGACGATGCAACCTCCCAACTGCACTATGTCGTCGGAATGAAAAAGGATTTTGCACCCGCTTCGTACATGTTGGGCAGGCTATATAAGCAACTTGGGAAACCGGACAGCGCCTTGCAGTACTTCCGGCTGGCTGTAGAGGACTCAAGCGATCTTGTCTATCTCCTTTCTCTGGCCTTGGCTCTCGATGATGCGCAGCAGGCCGCCGCGCTGCCGTTATTCATCAAGTTGATTGAAAACGGCAAAGGCGGCCCGGAGGTGATGCGCCGAACGGCATTGGAGTATTACCGCCGGGGAGATGGCGAAAAGGCGCGGTATTGGTTCAAACAACTGGCCGACGCTGTTCCGTCCAGCATGGACTGCAAGCTCTGGACGACCCGTTATTGCGCAACCGCTGCCACGGAATCGTTCAATCGCGGCCAGTTTGCCATGGCGATTGCGGATTGGGAACTGGTTTGCAAAGCATGGGAGGATCAGGCTGTCCATATGAAGCTCGGACTGGCCTTGCTGTGCGATGCTTCCGTGCGCTTGAAGCTGGAGTGGAACAGTAATCTGGACTCCGTTTGGCCGCGGATTGCGCGCGCTCATCAGCTTTTTCCGTGCTGGAATTCACGCTATCTGAACGCTCTGGCGATGCTGGTGCATGGTGATTATCCGGGCAGCCTGACCGAGTTCGAGTTGCTGGGCCAAAGCGCGCAAGACCGTCCAGAGATCCGGTTCTTTGCCATGCTGGCTCGCTACCTGTTAGGCGACGAAACGGCGCTGAATGCGGCCGATACTCTGGAGGCCCTTCCAGGCGCGCAGGGCTTGAATGCTTTGGTTGGCTTGCTCCAAATCCAGGCTGCTGCTCATGGGGGCGATTTCAAATTGGGCGCTGAGCGCATCGAAGCCTGGTTCAAGCTGGCCGATTGCGTTCAGGCTGCCGGCTCCAATCGCAGCCAGGTCAATGCACTGGTTTGGCTGTGCATCAAACGAGCAGGCTTGCGCGTTCAGAAGTTCTCTCGGCTGGTTGCCGGGATGAAGACGCAGGATGAAGAGTTCTGGAAGCCCGCGCTGGCGGTCTGTGGCGCGCTGGAAATTGTCAAAAAAACAGTGGGAGAAGCTGATCCTTCCCGGCTGGAACAAGTCGATCAGTCGCTTCAGTCGGCTCTGGAGAGTCTTGCCCCGGCAGACCGAGGCGCCCTGCAGGCCGAGCTATCCACATTTCTCCGTTATCGCATCGAGGACGCCGTTTGCCGCGGCGACCTGGTGCTGGCGACGGCGCTGCTCGATCGTTTGGAGATAATCGTAAACGCTGATTCGCCCAGCGTGGCGCGGTTGCGAGAAGTCCTGGATAAGCTTCTGCAATTTCCGTCTCACGAAAAAGCCTATGCCTTGCTTGAGTGCGACCCCGACGCGGCTCGCTCCATCTGGCACCAGCGGCTTGAACTGCATCCCGGCGAGTATGACTCCCTGCAACACCTTGCTTGTTTGGCCTGGTCGTGTGCCTACGATGCTGGCCGCAAGGCGGACGAGGCCAGAACCCTGGCTGAAGAGATGAAGGAAACTCCCGAGAGAAAGCAGTTGGAAAGTGAAGTGGCTCGCGATTACGAGGCCGCGATTGCGTATTTTGTGGAAGGGCTTGGCTACTACCGAAAGTTATTCGATGACCCGGCCTATTGGGAGGCGCTGCGCATGAAAGGGCGCTCGCTGGACACCGCTGCCAATCACTTTGACGAAGCGAAGTTCGAAGCATGGAAGAGTTCAGCCTTGCAGGATAAGGCGCGGATACTCATCGATTTTTCAATTTATATTGCTCATTGTGACAAGAAGGGCGGAACGGCGCGAGCCAAAAGCGCGTTGGCCAGGCTGCGCAGTTGCGGCCTGCCGGAAAAGATGACGGAGGCACTGTTGGCCGGTTTTGCGGAGCGTTCGCTGGACCGCGATCCGATCACTCTCTCCGCGGAGCAATTCGATCCGGCGATGGCGCGCGCCGAGCGGGTGCTGCAGATGGATCAGGACAACACCAAAGCTCTGGAGTTTATCGTGGTGGGACACACATATCGCGCTGAAACCTCTAAGAACGAGGAGGCCAAAGTAGTGGCCGAACGTATTGGCTCCGTGCGTAACCGGGCAGAACAGTTGGAAAAGAAGATGCCTGGGATGGAGCCGGGAAAACGAGCGCAGGTAAATCGTAATCTGGCTGCATATTGGGAAGAGCTGGGTTTCAAAGCCAAGCGCAGAGGGGGAGAGTTTTTGGATGAGCTTAATGCCTCGCCGGGATATCCCTTTCATCTGCTGCGCGATATTGCCAAATGGCTTGAGGAGTCGAATCATGCCTTTGAGCAAGCCGTCCGGTTGGATAGTACGATTGGTCTACGCACGGCAACATTCCAGGAAAATAACAGGATGCTGATTGGAAAAGTGCGCGAAAGGATGCCTTGATCATGTTCGAAGAAAATCCATGCCGATGGAATGAATTCGAGATCTTTCGAATTGACCGCTCCATGACCGACCAGAGGGCCATTCGTCTCAGAGTGAGCGATACCCGCGAAATTTGGAATTATCAGGAGAAGAAGGTCGTCCTGCGCAATGGTGAAAAGCGCGCCATCGAGGAAGCCCGGCTCAACGAGTTCCAAGGCCGCCTGGATGACCCATTGCAGCGGCTAAAGGATGAGCAATTCGTGCATCAGTTCCACTCCTTCGCCGGCGATGAGGAACTGTCGAGCGCGGTCAGGGGATTGGCTGAGACAGAACTCCCCGTCTCTGTGCCCACAGTTGCCGGGGCTGCGCTTTTGAGTGCCGTCGGCCCGCTATTGCCTGATATCACCCCACCAGTTTTGGAGGATGACCTTCCCTGGCCCCAACCGCCGGCGGCCTTTGATGTCGAGCAGGAGCCTTTGGAAGACGCGATGTTGAGAAATTATTGATGCTGGAAAGGACGGCTTGTCTCATGACGAATGATTTGCCAATACCTGGTGTGATCCCGGTCCCTGCAAAACTGAGAGTTGAAGATGCGGAAGATGCGGCCCTCGAGCTTTATCGGAGGGTTGCGGAAGCCGATAGGCGTTACCAAGAGATGGAGCGCCGCCAGCAGTCGGAGATTGCCGAGACCAGCAGAAAAACCCATCGACTGATCTCGGCGCTGGCGGCGGAGCGATTCGAATTCGATCGGTTGATGCGCCGCCTGAAGCCGGAGCTGGAGCGCCGCAATGCTGGCGATTTGATTCAGCTTCTGGATTTGTTTGCCAAAGCCTGGGATCTGAAGCTGGGCCGCGCCTCTATTCAGGTTGTCGATCTGGCTGGATTGCCGTTGAGCGATGAGCTGGCGGGCGATGTGGAGGTCGAGAGCCACTTCCCAGATCCGTCCGTCGTGCAGGCAACGGTGCGAGAGACGCTGATTCCCTTGGTTCTTTTGGAAGGAAAGACCATCGGCTCGGCAAAAATTATTACTGCTGTTCCTGTAGCTGTTGAGGAGGATGCGCAATGAAAAAGATTGGAATCGATTTGGGAACAACCAATTCGTGTGTCTACTATCTGGACGAGGCTGACAATCCGGTGTTGGTCACCGACGCCAAGGGCAATAAGATCTTCCCCTCCGCGGTGTACTCCGCGGGCCAGGGAGAAGAACGCGTGGTTGGCCACAAGGCCAAGGCGCGCATGGGCATGAAGCCCTCTCCGGTCATTGCGGTCAAGCGCAAGATGGGAACCGATCAGAAGGTGCTGCTGGGGGGCAAGGAAGTCTCGCCGGTTGAGGTTTCGGCAGAGATACTGCGCCATTGCAGGAAGCTGGTGGAGACGGCCACCAGCGACACCGTTGGTTCGGTAGTGGTGACTGTGCCGGCCTACTTTGATGCCGCGCCGATGCGCGACACGCAACTGGCGGCTGTGCAGGCATTCTTCGATGGCGACGAGAAGAGCGCCAAAGGCCGATTGGAGTTGCAGTTGGAACCGGAGGCCGCGGCCTACGCCTATCTGTCGGAGAACCGCGCTGAAAGCTTGTTGATCCTGGTCTATGACCTGGGAGGCGGCACCTTCGATGTAACCGTGCTGGAAAAGACGCCGGAGGCGGGCCTCTCTGCGATTGCCTTCGGCGGCGACCCGCATCTGGGCGGCGACAATGTGGACGACCGGCTGGCTTCATGGATCTCATACCGCATCCGCGGAGGAAAGGCCGAGGCCTTGGCCCGCATTCTCGCTCCCGGTCATTACGAAGATGAGATTCGCTACACCGTCCTGCAGCAGGTTCTGGCCAACGATATTGCGGGATTGCGTGGCGTGATTCGACCCGAGGATCGCGATCTTCTGATTCCCAATCCGCCTCGCTATGACCTGGAGCTGGACGCATCCAATCCGGAGGATCTGGTTCGTATTCAAAAGCTCAAAAGGCTGGCCGAGATCGCCAAGGTGGACCTGTCAAAAATCACTGATGTCGCTGTTGTGCAATCCGGCGTCTTTGAGGACCATGCCGGGGATCTGATCGATTTGGACTTGGATCTCAGCCGCAACGATATGAATCTGCTGATAGGCGACATGATGGAGAAGACCATCCGCGCCACGCTGGCGGTGGTGGAAAAAAGCGGCAAGCAACGCTCGGACTTTGACCTGGTGCTGCTGGTGGGCGGATCCACGCGGATGCAGGTGGTGAGCCAGGAGCTGGCCAAGATATTCTCGTGCCCCATCACGTCGGGTACGGCCAACGATCAGGATTTGATTGTGGCGCGCGGCGCTGCCATGCGCGCGCGCGGACTGAGCGGTGCAATTCCTTCCGGCGCTTCGAAAGCTGGAGGCTTGTCGCTCGAGTATCCCCGCAAAACCTCCGACAAGAGCGTGAATATTGCCGGACACCTGGCTCACTCCATGGAAGACGGATGCGCATACCTCATCCTGACCAAGGAGGGCGGAGACAAGGAGTTGCAAAATGTCGCCGTCGAGGGCGACAAGTTCCTCTTCCGCGGCGTGAACTTGAACGCCGGCTGCGAAAATCGCTTTCGCATAGAAGTTCTCGACGCCATGGAGAACGAAGTTGCGGTTGCGGATGTCGCCATTCTGCAAGGGCAAGGCGGCGACATACCGCGCACCTTCTTCAAGCTCACCAAACCCATCCGCTTTCTTGGCCGCAGGGGGTACAAAATTCTCTTTCCGGAGGGCGAGCCGCTGCCGGCAACCAAATCAGAGATTTGCTACCGCGCCGGCAAAGGAAATTCCGTACTGATTCCCATCTACCAGGGAGAGCAGCCGCTAAACGATCTGATCATTAACGACGTTGGCCACGACGTCAATATCGGAGCTGAAATCAGGCTGACGGTGACGATCGAGCGCGATTACAACGTCCGTGCCGAGGCCGTGATCTGCAATACGGGCCAGAAGGCCAGTGTGGACTTTCGCATCGAACCCATTCAGATGCCCAGCCTGGAACAACTGGAGCGCGACAAGGACGACGCTCTCGATGAGATTGAAAGCGGAATGACGATCATCAAGGATCCCAACAAAAGAACGCAATTCAAGCGGACGGCTCGGCGGCTCGAATCTGAATTCAACAAAGCGCTGAAGACCAACGAACCCGATGCGCATCACCTCTTCACCTTGGTTGGAGAATTGCGCAAGCTGAAGGTCGAGATAGTGAAATGCCAGGAATTTCTAACCCCTCCCCTCGATGAATTTCAGGGCATCATTCGCTCCTGCCGCGGCAAGGCAAGCAAGCTGGAGCCGAACGCCGCGGTCACCAAAGAGGACGTTCTCAAAAAAATATCCGCCCTGGAGGCGGCCGGCCAGGACGCCTGGGATGCAGAGGACAAGCGCGAATGGGAGCTAATCAACAAGGAAGCCGAGGAGCTGCTGAGATCCATAATTCAACAGGGTCCCTCTGGTCCTCCTCCCGACCCGGCGGTTCTTGTACAAGGCATCCTGCATTGGCTGGACGAGATTGCCGATAAGGCCCGGAAAAACGGACGCGAGGATGAGTTTGCGGAAGAGATTCAAGATCTGCGCCGCCAAACCCGCGCCGTCGATCTGAGTGATCAAGACACTGCGCGCGACCAATTGATCAAGATCGTTCAGAAAAAAATTCGGCCGCTGGAAGAGCAATTGAAAGATCCAAACGAAGCGGTTGACGAAAGAGATGATTTGACCGATTTCAAATGAGGTTTTTCTTGTGCGGCAAAATACTGAATGTTCATCATCTGGCCGCTTGAACCGGCTGTCAGGACGGAGAGTGCGATGAAAGCTTGCGGAATCGATTTGGGAACCACCAACAGCTGTGTTCATGTTGTGTCCAAGGATGGGCCTCAGCTTGTCCTGGATGCGCAAAACAACAAAACCGTGCCATCGGTTGTCTACCAATCGAAGGATGGAAAACTGGTTGTCGGTTACGGGGCCAAAAACCGGATGGGAGAGATGCCCGGACCAGTCACCACTATCAAACGAAAGATGGGGTCAAACGAGACGGTTGCTTTGGGCCGAACTCAAAAGACTCCAGTAGAAATCTCGGCGGCAATCCTTCACTACCTCAAAGAGATCGCCGAGGCCGCCGCGGGCGAAGAGGTGGATCGGGCTGTGGTCACGGTGCCCGCTTACTTTGCTCATATTCAGCGCCAGCATACCGATGACGCCGCGCGCGCCGCCGGCTTCAAGGAAGTCACCACCCTGCTGGAGCCGGTAGCCGCGGCTCTGGCCTATTCGTTGGAGAGTGAGCGGGAGAAGCTGAGAGTCTTCGTCTATGATCTCGGCGGAGGGACCTTTGACGCCACCGTTTTGGAAAAGGACGCCGAAGGCGGCCTGAGCGTGCTCTCCTTCGGCGGCGACCCCTATCTAGGCGGCGACGACTTCGATGCCCGCGTGGTCAAACTGCTGTTGAGCAAACTGACCGATAAAAACTATCGGCTTGATCTGAAGCTGGATCAGGCGGAAGACTACAGCCGGTATCAACGCCTGAAGTTCTTTGCCGAGACGGCCAAAATCGGCCTCACCGCTTCGGAGTCTGTACAGCTTGTCCACCACGGTTTGTTTACCGACCAGGAGGGCGAACTGATTGACCTTGATTTGACGGTCACGCGCGAGGAGTTGGAGGCCTGCACCTCCGATCTGGTGGAGCGCAGCATTGCCGAGTCTCTGCTCACTTTGGAAAAGAAACAGATCGCCCTGGACTCCATCGACGAGATTATTATGGTGGGCGGAATGTCCCGAATGCCGCTGGTTCAGCGCCGCCTTGCCGAGGCCTTTGGGCAGACCCCCAAGTTGGTGGACCCGGATCTGATCGTCTCCCGTGGAGCAGCCATCAAAGCAGCCCAAATCTATCCCGACCGTTTTCGCGGAAGCGGGGATTTGACCGTGGATTTGCGTTACGATCGCCGCACCGAAAAGCGGCGAGTTCGCATCACTGGTGTGTTGAACCGCCCCTTGGAGCAAGGAACCGCTTATCTGATGGGGGCCGGCCAGGAGATATCTGAAGATATTGCCGGCAAGGACCGCTTTGCCTTCGAAAACATTGCACTGGAGGCGGGGCGTGGAAATGCTTTTACAGTGTCCATCGAAGATGCCGAGGGCGATTCTCTCTTTGGCGAAGAAATTCAAATTATCCACGACGAAAAATGCGCGCCGGTATTAGTCTCGCCTGGTTCTGTGGTCACCAAGGAGATCTCGGTGCTCACCGTAACCGGCAAGCAGACTCTTTTTTCAGAAAACACAATGCTGCCGCATTTTGCTTCTCTCGACCTGTTGACTGGAGATCAAAGCGGCACTATCCTGCTGCCAATTCTGGAAGGAGAAAATGAGATACAGACCTTGGCTGTGCGCGAAATTCCGCGCGATCTGCCCATCGAAACGCCCGTGCATGTCGAGGTCTCCATCCAGGCCGACTACCACATCCAGGCAACCGCCAGCGTGCCGTCCATCAAGCGCGAAGTGAGCATCAACTTCCGCATTGACCCCGTCGATACCGCCAGCTTGACGAACGAATACATCCAGAACCGCATCGCCGAACTGCGCCAGAAAGGAGAGAAGGAAGCAGAGGAAAAGGAAGTCAAGCGTTCCAGCGAAGTACAGATCTTTCGAGTCCGATTCAAGGCGCTTTGCGACGACATTGATGTTGAGTTGAGCGAACCCGAGCCGAACCGCCTCAAGATACGAGAAAAACTCGCGGGCATGGAGGTCCTGATTCGTCGCATCTCCCAACGCGACGAGGAGATTCAGATGCCTGGCCTCAGCTTTGATGAGTTCAACAGCAAGCTGACGGAGATTGAGACCAACGCCATCGAGAACAATCATTCCAAGCTGCCCCAGGTCCGGCCACAGATTGAACGCCTGCGCGCGGATGGCTTGACGGCATGGAAGGCCAAGGACCGCATCGGATGGGTGCGCGCAACCAAGCAAATTGAATCGATCGAACAGGCGCTGTTACCGGAGATGAATCCCACCGATCTGGCCACAGGACTCGCCGGCTATATCATCGTCAATTGCTTGCCGGAGATCGCCGCAATTACGGGCCAAACGAGGGAAATTGAAGAGATCCAGAGGCAGGCTGTCATGATCTTCGGCGCCATGCAATGCGGCGATCTCCGCCCTGAGGCGGCAGCCGATCAGTTGATCACCCTCTATCGTGGGCGAGTAGCTCCCCTGCGCAGGAAGCATGGGTTGGATGCCGCCGAAATGCCTCAATTACCATCCACACAAGGTCCTCGTGGAAGTGGCTTGACCAAAGCAATGGTCTCCAATCCGCACAAGTAAGGAGGGAAGACGATGGCAAGATGTCCCTATGATGCACACCGATTGAAGGACACCGCCGGCGGCGTTTGCGGCCGCTGTGGCGGCGATGTTCGTTTATATGCGGCCCTCCGCTGGCTGCCTGAACTGCTCTTCAACAACGCCCATCGATTGTTGGAAGAAGGCCAGGTGGAGGCTGCCGCGGCTTTGCTTCAACGCGTTTTTGAGTTGCGCACCGACTTCCCGGATGCCTACTGGCTGATGGCGGTCATCGAAGCGCGGCGGGGCCAGCGGGAGACCGCAAGGCAATTACTGGAAGTCGCGCTGGAGCAGGGGGCCAAGGTCGATCCGGCTTGGCTCGATGCTCCAGCGGTCGCGCTCTCAAGACCAGAACCTGAACCGGTCCCCGAACTACTTCCGTCTGCCTCCATTCCGAATCGCGAAATCACGTCGGTGGAAGTTCTCTCAACAACTGAAGATACCAGCCCTGTCGCGGAACTGGCTCTGCCAATATCGGAACCGCTCCCGGAAGAATCTGAGAGATTGCTCGCAACCGGTGGTGAGGCCACCGAAACCGTAACCGTGCCGAGCGTGGAGTGCGGCAATCCGGCAACCGCGAATGAACCCACCTCCGCCGAAAACATTCCTCCGGCACCTGTTGAAGAGTCGGTTGAATCGCCGGCCGCGATTGACGTACCGTTGCAGACGGCTCAACCGCCCCGCCTGCCTTCTCTCCTGACTGCGATTCGCAAAGCAGCCAGGCGCATCATCAGGTCTTGAGTAGCCACGGAACGGAACAGGGATGAAACCCTGCAACTCAAGTGGTGTATTTCGCAAGCAAACGCGCTTTGAGGCCAACCTCTCCGAATCTCTCGCTTATCACTTCGGATGTTGGACGAATGGCAATATGACAATCGAGTTTCAAATCAATGGGAGGACGCTTTGATGGCCGCGCAGATTCTGGTTACCGGGGATCTTGTACTGGATGTAAACATCTACGCTGGACAGCGTAATACACCCGATTCCGAGCAGTGCGGCACACGCATTCACCGTACGCCGGGCGGCGCCATGATCCCCTTCACGCTCTTGCGAGAGTTGGCGGGAAAGAAGCCCGATCCCGCGTTCGCCGGAGAGGCTCTCCAGGCCGGCGATGTGAAATTTGGCCTCAAGGAATCGAGCGTTGCCGACCTGGCGAACTGGCCGGAAGAGTTCCATGCCTCCAATCTCTGGCAGGTGGTGGAAGTTGCCGTGGGCAAGAAGAAGGAAAATCGCTGGTTCCCGGCCAAGCCTGTGCTGGGCTATGGATTTGTTGACAAGCCCGCCAAGGAAACTTCGTATCCCGCCACTCCAAGCGATGAACAGAAGACAAGCCATCCATGCATTCTGGTCATCGACGATGGAATGCTCGGCTTCCGCAAGCGAATGGCTGAGAGATGCTGGCCAAAGTTTCTCGCCGATGGCCCTGAGGCCGCGCCAGACGTCAAGTGGATTGTGCTGAAGATGTCCAGCCCGCTGGGCCACGGCGACCTTTGGCATTCGCTGGCGGAGAAGTGGAAGGAGCGGCTGATTCTGATAGTGAGCGCCGCCGATCTGCGCCGAGCCGATCTTCGGCTCTCGCAAGGGTTGAGCTGGGATCAGACCGCGGAAGATTTTCTGGCGGAGTTGGACAAGGACGGGCCGCTCAGCAATCTCTGCGGATGCAGGCATCTGGTGGTCACAATGGGCAGTGATGGAGCCGTATGGCTCAGCAATCCAGGCGATCCGGCTCAGCGGCGCGGGCATCTGGTCTTCGACCGCCAGCGCGGAGAAGGCGAATTCGACCAGGAGAGCGGAAGGCTGGCTCCCTTTGGTTCGCTTTCCGCGATGACCGCATCGATTGCGTGGCGTCTTTGGTATGAGCAGAAAGAGGTTGATCTTCTGCCCGCGCTGAGGGCCGGTTTGTCGGCTGCGCGCGTTTTACGGGAGTCGGGGCATGGCCTTGCGGGCAAGGATGCGCCAGGACCGAACTTCCCATTAGAAGATGTAGTGCGCGAGATTTCATTGCCGATTGTCGAACAGGAGACAAGAGACGGAGAAACGCGTGTTAAAAGCCTCGTTCTGTCAAAACACAGCTATTCTTCGGTGGAATTGCCTCTGCCGGCCATCGAGGGGCAAGCCTCCGCGGCCAGTGCGCAGGTGCGCCCTGAGCCATGGACGATTCTCAAATCGAACACCGAATGTGCTGTGATTGGGAAAAGCTGGCCCAAGGATGAAAAGCTGCCTGCGCTCTTTGGCACAGCGCGCAGGCTTGCACTCTTCGGCCCAGGGGCTCTTGGCGGCGTTCCCTTTGCGCGCTTCGGCAAGTTGCTGACCATGGACCGCGGAGATATGGAGTCACTCCGTTCCATCCGCCATCTGATGCTGCGCTACAAGGCGCAGGATAAGCCCAAGACGCCTCTCTCGATTGCCGTCTTCGGCGCGCCGGGTTCTGGCAAGTCCTTCGGCCTGAAGCAAATTGCCAAAAGCATCTTTCATGACGACGCGCTGGAGTTCAATCTCTCGCAGTTCAAGGGGCCGGAGGAGCTTTACGGCGCCTATCATCAGGTGCGCGACAAGATACTGGCGGGATTCACGCCGGTTGTCTTCTGGGATGAGTTCGACTCACGCGAGTTCTTCTGGTTGCAGTACCTGTTGGCGCCGATGCAGGATGGAGTCTTTCAGGAAGGGCAATTGACTCACTCCATCGGCAAGTGCGTCTTTGTCTTCGCGGGCGGCACCAGTTACGATTACCGGTACTTTGGTCCGCCGGCGATTCCCGGCGACAGAGAGACCTCGGAGCAAAAAAAGGCGCGCCGGGATTTTGTTCTAAAAAAGGGGCCGGATTTCAAAAGCCGCCTCACCACCTGCCTGAATGTTCTCGGTCCAAATCCGCGCAAGCTCTTCTCTCTGGAAGAGGCAGCCAAAGACTGCGATCCGTGGTACGACGATCCGAGCGACATCGAGTATCCGGTGCGCCGCGCCATTCTGTTGCGTGGCCTTCTGGGCTGCGGCGGTCCGGACGATGCCAATAAGCCACTCAAGATCGATCCGGGCCTGCTGACGGCGTTGCTCGAAGTGGGGCACTATCGCAATGGCGCGCGCTCGATGGAGAAATTGATGGATCAGATTGTCCAAGGAGGCGCCGGGATGCCAAGCCGCGCCAATCTTCCACCGCGCGAGATTCTGGAACTGCTGGTGGAGGATGTGGATCTTTTTAATCACAAGCTAAGCGACGCTGGCTTCGGCGGCGATATCGAAATTCTGGCGCAGGGAATCCACAAGCGATACGTTGAACAAAACCAGAACAAGCCGGGCCAAAGTCCCTTGAGCTTGAAGGATTGGAAGGATCTGTCGCCGGATTTGAGGGCTTCGAATCGCGCCGCCGCATTGCGCATCGTCAACATCCTGGCAGCGGTTGGATTGGAGTGCGTTCCCGGCAGGGCATCCAACGAGGAGTTGGCTGCCGTCGAGCAGATATTGAAGGCCAACCTGGAGATGCTGGCACGCATGGAGCACGATGGATGGATGGATGAAAAGAAGCGTCAGGGATGGGTCTTCGCAAAGACTAGAGTGGATGCCGAACTCAAGCACCCTCTGCTGATCGAATACGGCTATCTGCCGGAGTCCGAAAAGGAAAAAGATCGCGACAGCATTCTGCAATATTCCGTTTGGGTGGCGGCGAATGGATGCAAGATCGTCTTCAAGAATTCACAGACCGGGACGGCCGAGTGCAGGCGTTGAAAACCTTGTTTCTGGCGTGCTTTCTTTCGCGGTAAATCGCTCATGCTTTATCATTGTCGATTTTCATCTTGGGAGAGTTTCATGGAATCAACCTGTCGAGTATTTATCAGCGCCACATCGGCCGATCTGGGCAGCTATCGTCAGGCTGTCAAAGAAGTGCTGCTTACCAATGACATTCATCCAGTGGAACAAACCAATTTTCCGCCTGATTTCCGGAGCATCGAGGAGCTGCTGAAAGCTAAAATCAGCGGCTGCAATGCGATGGTATCTCTGATTGGATTTGTCTATGGAGCGGAACCGGCGGACCATCCAGCCGACAAGCCCCGCCGCTCTTATACGCAGATGGAGTTCGACATTGCCCGCAGCCTTGGCAAGCCGATCTATCAGTTTATGGCCGCCGAGGATTGCGTGTTTGATGCGAGCCCCGTGGAGAGCGACGAAGTTCAAGCTCTACAGCTTGCGCATCGTAAGTCGATAAAATCCGGAAATGCTCGCTGGGAGATTTTTGCAAACCGCGAACAACTGTGCGGGCGGATTGCGCACATCGACGCCGCTATGATCACGACGCCCGGCCGGCTTGGCCCACGGCAACCGCATCCGCTGAGCCTTCCCTATCCTTCGCTCGGCTCATTATTCAAAGGGAGAGAACCCTTCCTGCAAAAAATCCGCGAAAATCTTCTTGCAAAAAGCAGGGATAACAATGCCGCATACGCCACCAGAATTACTCAGTCTACTCAATCCCAGGCGCTATGCGGGCTGGGCGGCGTGGGCAAAACACGTCTTGCGGTCGAGTACGGCTGGCGCTACGATGAGGAGCACAGCGCCACGTTGTTTGTCGTTGCCGACTCGCCGGAAAATCTCCGCCGCAATCTTGCTCAACTGACTGGCCCGCTGGTACTAAACCTTCCAGAGCAGGATCGCCAGGAAGAGGAAGTCAAAATGGCGGCGGCGATTCGCTGGCTGCTGGAGCACCCCGGATGGTTTCTCATTCTGGACAATGTGGACAATGAAACCGCTGTAACTGCAGTCCAGGATTTGCTCGCGCGCATTCCCGGTGGACATGTGCTGATTACTTCGAGATATGGAGAATGGAGCAAAGATGTTGAGCCTTTGGAACTCGATGTTCTCTCCGCGGAGGATGCCAGGAGTCTGCTTCTTGAACGTACAAAATCTCGCCGCCGCATGACAGACAATGACGATGCGGATGCTGCTGTTCTGAGCCGGGAACTGGACGGCCTTGCGCTGGCATTGGAGCAGGCGGGAGCGTTTATCGAGAACCGGCGCTGCTCGCTGGGCGATTACCTGAAGCGGTGGAAGGCTGGAGAGGCGCGCGTCCTGCAGTGGTTCGATCCGGGAGTTACGCGCTATCCGCGCAGCGTTGCGATCACTTATGACACAACCATGCAGGAGGTTGGCGCTGTTGCGGTTGCGCTTTTTCACATCTTGTCCTGGTATGCGCCGGACCCCTTGCCGGAAGGCGTAATGTATACTCCGGAAGCCGAAGGCGTACTGAGCGAATTGATTGCCGCCGCCGGGCTTTCCGCGCCCTATGTTGACCCCGAAGAAGCGTTGGCCAAGCTGTCCGCGTTTTCAATGATCAAGAAGATAGATCTTCAGGGTGTACCCTGCGTGAGTCAGCACCGGCTCGTACAAGAGGTGACCCAACGGCAGATGCCGGATGCTGAAAAAAATAGTTCATTGCTGGGCGCCGTACAACTGCTAGGCAATTTTGCTCCCAAAGATGCGTATCGGCCGGAAGTGTGGAAGGAGTGGAGGCTGCTTATCGCGCATGTTGAGATCTTGTGGTCGAAGGTACAGGATCTGAATCGCGATCTTTGGAACACTACCCTGATGGACGGCCTGGCACTTTATTACCTCGGCCAGGGGCGTTATTCACGGGCCATTCCCATTCAAAGGCTGGTGCTTGAAGTGAAGGAATCGCGCCTGGGAAGCAATGCCCCACAGGTGTTTCTGGCCAAGAACGATCTGGCCCTGCTGTTGAATTCCGTCGGTGAATTTTCCGAAGCCCAGCACCTTTACCGGGAGGCGCTAGCCGGATGGAAAAATTCGGATGACTCGGAGTTTGAATTCGGCTATGCTGAGTCGCTCCACAATATAGGTGCCAGCCTGATTTGCACAGGAGATCTTGAGGAATCAGAGTCCAGGCTGCGCGAGGCGCTCAAGCTTTTTCAGGAGAAGTGCGGCGAATACCACTGGAGAACTTTGATGACCGAGTATTCGCTTGCCCGGACGCTGCAATCGAAAGGTGAAACCGAAAATGCGGTGCAAATGCTGCGACGGAATATTGATAAGAAGGCAAAACATTTGCCCGGCGGCGAGAGTCACCCGGATACATCAAACAGCATGATAAGTCTGGCACTGATCATGATGCGGCAAAAGCAATTGGACGAAGCGGAAAGCCTTGTGAAAAGGGCAATCGCCGGCAGGGAAAAGTCGCTCGGAAAGGATGACGAAGGGACGCTCGAAGCAGTCGAGTTGCTGGCCACGATCTATCGACGGGCAGATCGGCTGGAAGAAGCCGATGTATTGAGTGATCGCATCATAGACGCCGGTCTGCGCAATGGAGACCCCGCGGTTTTGCTCTCTTACCGTCAGGAAGCGTATAGCCTTTTCGCCAGAGGCCAATATCTTCGGGCGGAAAAAATGCTCCGAAGATTACTCGATAGAGGCTTCGAGATGGCAGGCAATCGCTGTCACCTCGCGCGCATTCTCCTTTTAACGGACCGCGAGCAAGAAGCGCGGCAAGTGATTGCGCAAGCCTGGGAGCATCACGGTGGCGCGCCGGCCTACGTCGTTCCAAGAATTCTCTGGTTCCAAATTGCATTCACCCGCATCTCCACTGAGGAACGAGTCAAAGCCGATACCCATTTCAATATGCTTGTCGGAAAGATCAAGACAGCCTTGCAAAATGAGGAAGCATTCAAAGAGTGGGCAATGGAACCTGTCTTGGAACAATTGAAATTGAAGGGGGCGCCGCTGGATTTTGAGCTGCTTTCTACACTCATCTCCGTTTTAAACAATTCGGCAAAGCTGCCAACCCTCGACGCCTTCCCTGCATGGCGCGACCAGCCGCTTATCCCGCTCGACGCACCCTGGCCCGTTGACTAATCCTCAGCTCGCATTGATTGCCACCTGCCGCATCAGCATCGGCCACATTCAATGGCTCGATATTTATTGTCGATTAAGAAGCGAGGCCTGCGGATAAAATCAGGTGTATTCTGTTAGCCATGCGAGAGAAATCCCCACCACACGCGCGGCTGGCCTTCCGGGTTGGCGTCGTTGGGCACCGGCCGAACCGGCTCCAGAAGGCCGATCTCGCCCAGATGAAAGATCTGATTTACCAGATCCTGCTTGCGGTTCAGCTGGAGTTGAAGGAGTTCGCATCCAGTTCGCTGGGCGCAAAGCTGTATTCAGGCGAGGAACCGATTCTGCGGGCAGTCACTCCGCTTGCTGAAGGCTCTGACCGCATCTTCGCCGAGCAGGCATTGCGCGCCGAACTCGATTACGAGTTATGCTGCCCCATGCCGTTTCATCAGCAGGAGTTCGAGCGCGACTTCCTGGCTCCCCATGCGCTTGAGGTGAATTCGCTGGAGCGCTTCAGGGAGCTTCTGGCGCAGGCGAAGGCGAAACGCGGAGTCACAATCTTCGAACTCGACGGAGACAGGGAGCACAACGCAGAGGCTTACGGTGCGGCCGGGAGAGTTGTCCTCAGTCAATCCGACCTTCTGGTGGCGGTTTGGGATCTTGAGCCGGCAGCGGGCCGTGGAGGAACTGTCGAGACCCTCCATGAGGCGATTCGCTATGGGGTGCCCGTTCTCTGGATCAGTGCAAGCTCACCCCACGTCTGGCGCGTGCTCCGCTCCGAGAAGGATCTGGAGTGCATCAAGGGTGTAAAGTTGCGAGCTCCTGAGCCTGCTTCGATCTCGGATGCCGTGAGGTCGATTGTGAGGGAAGAGATAGCGCTGCCGCCCGTTCCGGAGTCGGCCGAACAGGCCGGTGGGCCGGACAATGCTGTTACTGCGGAAAAGTACTTTGAGGAAGGCCAACCCCGCCTTCATCTGGCTGTTTTATGGAAGCTCTTTCGCGATCTGGTTGGCTCGGGAAGGCTGAAGTTGCCGGGCCTAAAGGTGAAGGATTTCGAAGCGGAGCTTGCAGCGAACTGGCCGACCGCCGAGGGTACAACCACCTCTCAGTGGGTAAACCAGAGGCTGCTTCCGCACTATGCGTGGTCCGATAAACTGGCCGATCGTTATGCGGACGCCTATCGCAGCACCTATATTTTCATTTACCTGGCCGCGGCCTTCGCCGTCTTTCTGGCGCTGCTCCCCATGGCGGCGGGCTGGGAGGCAGGCAAGGATGCCGGGCAGGCATTTTGCGTAGTCGGCGAGTTGTTCATTCTGCTCGCGATCATCGGGCTTCTGGTCTGGGAGAAGAACCGGCGCTGGCATCGGCGCTGGCTGGCCTATCGCCTGCTCGCCGAACTCATCCGCCAGTTGAAGTGCCTGCTTCCTTTGGGAGGCGGACCGGCGCTGCCGCGCATTCCCGATCATCTGGCTCTTTTTGGCGATCCCGGGCAAACTTGGATGGTTTGGCATCTGCGTGCGATTGCGCGGGCAACAGGCATACCGGCAGCGAAGGTGACGCCGGAGTATCTTGGCGATTGTCTCGACTATCTGGATACGCTGGTTCGCGGCAGCGACGGCCAGATAGGGTTTCATGAGCGGAATCAGGCGCGTTCAGAGAAGCTGAATCACCGGCTGCACATGGCTGCTCTCTGGATGTTCGGACTCACGCTCAGTTGCATCGCACTCCATCTTTCTTCGCACATTCTCTCGACCTTCGGAATCGTCCTTGGCCGGTACGAGCAAATGGGCAGTTGGCTCATTCTCGCCAGCGCCACGCTGCCCGCCTTTGGCGCGGCAATGGGGGGCATCAGCAACCAGGGCGAGTTCGCGCGGATCGCAAAACGCTCCCGATCGATGGCTGATCTGCTCCGATTTCATGCCCAGCGCATCGACTCGTTGAAGGCGCAGCAAGCATCGGGAAAGGGAGAGATTCGCCTCGCCCAGGTTGCGGAAGTAGCGGGCAGGGTTACGCAATTGATGGTGGACGAGGTGGTTGAATGGCGGGTCATTTTTGTCGACCGGCCAGCTACGGCGGCATAGCGCTTGCCTTCGGTCTCTCACTGAGACGAACACCCGCTTTCAATCGATTCGATTCTGGTTCCTGTGGTGTAGCGATCGCGAAGCGATTCCAAAGCTTCCCCGTTGTTCTGGCTGTCGATAAGCCTTTTCCCACCCGCTCGTACCGGCTGCTACACTGATTGCGATTCCCACTCCAGGTTTGCGGCGTTCTTTATTCGACTGCAGGCAGCAACTGTGGTTTTCGGCAAGCCGCGAAGGTGAGTTTATATGCCTGATGGTTCCAGAGCACAGCGGCTCGCCGCCGACCGACGCGAGATACGCGTCTTCATCTCCTCGACCTTCCGCGACATGCAGGAGGAGCGTGAGGAGCTGGTCAAGCAGATCTTCCCGCAACTGCGCCGCCTGTGCGAGAGCCGCGGCGTCACCTGGGGCGAGGTGGACCTGCGCTGGGGCGTACCGGACGAGGCCAAGGCTGAAGGCAAG
This sequence comes from uncultured Occallatibacter sp., assembly GCA_964644105.1. Lineage (GTDB taxonomy): Bacteria > Acidobacteriota > Terriglobia > Terriglobales > Acidobacteriaceae > Telmatobacter. The sequence continues at coordinate 23,308 of CAZXVX010000009.1, forward strand.
GTTCTGCCCCTCTGCCTCCAGGAGATCGAGCACTGTAGGCCGTACTTCATCGGCCTGCTGGGCGAGCGCTACGGCTGGGTGCCGGAGGAGATTCCGGAAGCGCTCTTCGAGACGCAGCCCTGGCTCAGGGAGCATCTCCACAAGTCCGTTACGGCCCTCGAAATCCTGCACGGTGTGTTGCTTGACCCGGAGATGGAAAAGCACGCCTTCTTCTACTTCCGCGATCCGGCCTATGCCGCCGCGCATCCCGGCTTTACCGAAGAGAATCCCGCCCGGCGCCAGCAGCTCGAGGTATTGAAGGACGATATCCGCCGCAGCAGCTTTCCGGTCAAGGAACCATTCGCCACACCCAAGCAGTTAGGCGAGTGGGTGCTGCACGACCTGACCGCAGTGATTGAACGCCTCTATCCCGAGACGCAAATCCCCACCGAATTGGATCGCGCCGCCCTCGATCATGAGGCATATTCTGCCAGCCGGCGCACGGTCTACATCGGCCGTGACGAGTACATGACTCGGCTCAACGCCCACGCCGCGGGCGATGGGCCGCCGCTGGTGATCATGGGCGAGTCGGGCGGGGGCAAGTCGGCGCTCGTGGCCAATTGGACCCATCACTGGAGCCAGCAGCACCCGGAGACGCCGGTGCTGGTTCACTTCATCGGCGCCGCGCCCGACAGCGCCGACTGGATGGCCATGCTGCGCCGCCTGCTGGGCGAGTTCCAGCGCAAGTTCGGCATTCAGATCGAGATTCCCGACCAGCTCGACGCCCTACGCATGGCCTTTGCCAACACGCTGCACATGGTAGCCGCGCGCGGGCGGCTTGTGCTCGTGCTCGACGCACTCAATCAGATCGAAGACTGCGACGGCGCGCCGGACCTGGTCTGGTTGCCGCCGGTCATCCCAGCCAACGTGCGCCTGGTTGTTTCCACACTCCCCGGCCGGTCTTGGAAAGACCTGAAGAAGCGCAAATGGCCGGTACTGACCGTCGAGCCGCTCACCGTGCCCGAGCGCGAAGAACTGATCGTCAATTACCTGAAGCGCTACGCCAAAGCATTGAGTTCTGAACCTGCTCGTCGCATTGCCGCAGTACCGCAGACGGGCAACGGCCTGTATCTCAGCACACTCTTGAATGAGCTGCGCCAGTTTGGCAGTTACGAGCAGTTGAATCAGCGTATCGACTGGTACTTGCAAGCGGCGAACCCTGTTGAGCTGTATGGCAAGGTCATCCAACGCTGGGAGCAGGATTACGAGGAAGAAGATTCGAGGAGCGAAGACATTGTAGGCGAGAGTTTATCGCGACTTTGGGCCGCGCGACGGGGACTTTCTGAAACTGAGCTGCTTGAATCGCTGGGCACGGCCGGCTCACCGATGCCGCGCGCCGCGTGGAGCCCGTTGTATTTGGCCGCAGGTGATGCCCTCGTAAATCGAGGCGGCCTACTGACCTTCGCGCATCACTATTTGCGTGAGGCGGTTCGGGAAGCGTACATTCCTTCAGAGAATCTTGAAATAAATGCACATCTCCGATTAGTTGATTACTTTCGAAAGCGTCCAATCAGTCGTCGTACAATTGATGAACTGCCCTGGCAGTTACAGGAAGCTGCAGACTGGAAGAGACTTGTGGGTTTACTCATAGACCCTGGCCAATTTCGTGTGCTCTGGGATAGGGACCAATTCGAGGTCAAGGCCTATTGGACGCAGATTGAAAGCCACTCGCCGGTGCGGATGGAGCGGGTCTATGATCCCGTGATACAAGGCCCTATCGCCGATTACGATTATGCCTGGCGCATAGGCTTGTTGCTCGTTGACACTGGCAAACCCGAGGCAGGGCTACGCATCCAGGCGGGTCTCGTGGAGCATTATCGGGCGGCGGGTGACCGCGCGAACCTGCAGGCCTCGCTTGGCTGCCAGGGATTAATCCTCTTTGATCGCGGCGACCTCGACGGCGCGATGGCGCTGCACGAGGAGGAGGAACGCATCTGCCTCGAATTAGGTAGCAAGGCTGGATTACAAGCTTCGCTTGGCAGCCAGGCGAATATCCTCTACGCTCGCGGTGACCTGGACGGCGCGATGGCGCTTCACAAGGAGGAGGAGCGCATCTGCCGGGAATTGGGCAACAAGGATGGACTTTCTAATTCACTTGGGAATCAGGGATTAATCCTCTTTGATCGCGGCGACCTCGACGGCGCGATGGCGCTTCACAAGGAGGAGGAGCGCATCTGCCGGGAATTGGGCAACAAGGATGGACTTTCTATTTCACTTGGGAATCAAGCGAATATCCTCTATGTCTCTGGCGATCTGGACGGCGCAACGGCACTGCACAAGGAGGAGGAGCGCATCTGCCGGGAATTGGGCAACAAGAATGAGCTATCAAAGTTGCTTGGCAACCAAGCGCTTATCCTCCGAACTCGGGGCGACCTAGATGGAGCACTGGCGCTTTTTCAGGAAGTGGAGCACATTAGTAGCGAACTGGGCGACAAAAATACGCTGTCAAAGTCACGTTCAGGCCAGGCGTTGATCCTCAAAACACTCGGCAATCTGGACGGCGCGATGGTGCTGCACAAGGAAGATGAGCGGATTTGCCGAGAACTTAATGATCTCCACGGCTTGTCGATTTCAATGGTAAATCAAGCCAATCTGTTGAAAGGTTTCCCCGGCCGCAGTGGCGAAGCACGCCGCCTTGCGGAGGAAGCTCTCCGCATCGCCACCCGGCACGGCTACCAGCAACTCATACCTCAATTCCAGCGAATCCGCGACTCCATTCCGGCAGAGTAAGTCGCAGATTTCCGGCATCATGAGGAGACCATAACCCGCATCTTTCTCTCCCAAGCACGCGAGGCCGATAAGCCTTTTGCTCGCCGACTCTACACTGATTTGACCAAGGCCGGCTTCGACGTCGGTTCTGACCGTGCCCGGCTACTTTCGCATCAGCTTTCGTTTCACCATGAGATCCGCGATGCCATTGCGGCACGCCACCGGCTGCTACTGGTCGCTCTTGGAGAGTGCCTATGAGCCCGTGCTTCCGCCCGGTAATTCGAGTCTTTGTGAGTTCAACCTTCAGCGATCTGAAGGAAGAGCGCAATGTTCTCCAGAGCGATGTCTTCCCACGACTGGAGCATTCCTGCCTGGTGCGCGGCTTTCAGTTTCAGGCGATTGATCTGCGCTGGGGAGTTCCAGGCGAGGCCGGGCGCGATCATCGCACCATGCAGATCTGCTTCGACGAGCGAATCCGCCGTGATCAACCAAGCGCCGTATACAATGTCTGCCGCGATACTCGAAATTCAGCCGCCAGCCTGGCCTTCTTCTCCCCGGCCACAACCCTTCTACGAATCTCTGCGACCTGTACCGGCGTTAAGGATGGCTTGCGGCCTTTATAGACGCCGGCTCTCTTCGCCAGTTCGATTCCCTCCCGTTGGCGCTCCCGAATCAAGGAACGTTCAAACTCCGCAAACGCGCCCATGACGGAAAGAAGCAGATTGCTCATGGCGTTGTCTTCGTTGGTGAACACCAGTCGCTCTTTGATGAATTCGATGGTCACATCGCGAGCCGTCAGCTCCGAGACGATGTTCTTCAGGTCCACAAGATTGCGGGCCAGCCTGTCGAGCGAATGCACGATGAGCTTGTCCCCGTCTCTCAGGTACTCCATGGCGGCCTTCAGTTGCGGCCTCTTGGTATCCTTGCCGCTGGCCCTGTCGGTAAATACCTTGTCGAGTTTGAGGCCGTCCAACTGCCTTTCTGTGTTTTGATCCAAGCTGGAAACACGAATGTAGCCAACCGTTTTGCTGTGCCTCATTGCTGCTGCTGCCGCCATTAGCATCCCTCGTAGTGTCAATATAGATTCTAAGACCATTCGGGCATTGTGTCAAGAAAATAATATAATTACCCTATTTTGACGGAAAAAGTGTCAAGCCGGGGTGTTAATTTGGCGTATACCCAAGTTGGATATTAGAAGTAGGATCAGCATTGATTGCATCTTCAGTTTGCCGTCATCGCCCGAAACATTGGACAGCCCCCGTTTCAAGCCGCTGCGATTCGGCAAGAAGCCAGAATCCTCCAGATGCAATCAGCGTTTACGCTGCCCTCAACGTGGAGGAGTTCGGTTCCGTTTACGAAGGCTTGCTCGAATACGAGCCGGTCTTCATCAACCACGGCAACACCATCGAGTTCGGCTTTGCGCAGGGCGATGAACGCGCAGCCACTGGTTCCCACTACACGCCGGACGATCTCGTTCAGCCGCTCATCAAGCACTCGCTCGACTACTTGATTGCGGAACGCCTCAAAGCTCCCAACCCCGAGACGGCACTGCTGGATTTGCGGGTAGCGGATATTGCCTGCGGCTCCGGCCATATTCTGCTGGCGGCAGCACGGAGACCCTCAGTTGAGCGGTAGGTCGACAGCAAGAGTGCTAAACCATACAATGCTTGGTTCCCACCTGCAGCCTGATTCCGGCCATTGCTTACATTCAATGGGCCTTCAAGGAATGCCCCAGCTTGGATTCTGTCCAATAACTCGGACAGGGTAATCGTGGGATCAATCACCTCCATGCCAAGCGCCTCACGGACAATCGGAGAAAGACCTTTATCCTTGAGCCAGAATTGAACAATTGCGTTGATATTGCCGGCCATGAAATGACTGAGTGTTCCAGTTACGTCGCCGAGGAGGAGCTCACAGGCATAGTGAATTCGCCTGCGCAACTCATGCTCCATCCACGCGAGTTCCACCTCGGTAAGGGAGGCAGACGGTGATTGAATCACTCTCTTGAAATTGCTCGCAATGATACTAGAAGCGTGGTGGCCTGTTTCTCTGATGAAGCCGGCAACCCACCGCACAGTAGCATTGAACCTACCGTAGCTTCCAACCACAGTAGGACCTCCAGGATAGGGTTCAAACATAGAATTGATCAGGAGCGAACACTCTGCATGTTCATTTTTCAAGCCATTTAGAGAAAAATGCCTGCCCACAGATCTCAGCATTTCTGCAGTCAGAGTGCCACCCTCCAGAAGTAGGAGACGGACACTATCGGATCCTGGCAGTTCCTCTCGAATTGAATGCAGTTGTGAGCTTCTTGGGCCAAAACCAACCGGGGCGCCATTGCTCCCTTGAGCGTCCTGTAGAAGGCCAAAACTGCGGCATGGCATAACGTAGGTTCCGTAGACATCACCACCGCTCGCTGAGGGAAGAGTCAGTCCACTCTTCTCGAGGAACTCGTGGATTTGTTTTGAATATAGGACGGAACCTAAAGCGCCATGGGCATCATTTGACTCCCCCCATTCTGGCGCCATACTCGTTGCTGCGAGAATGACGAATTTGAGGCGTGCGAAAACCGCAACCAGGCGTTCGTAGTTAAACTCTGTTGAGCCGTTCCCAAGTTTCAATTCGTTTTGGTAAAACTCCCATATCGCCCATGGCAACAACGACATGTATTGTCCTCCAGCCCGGAATCGGTGGAAGCCAGAATCAACGAGATTCGAGGCCACGTTGAGCAGGAAATCGCTGGCCTTTCCGACCTCCTCGGCTCCAACCCACCCGTCGCCAAGCAGGAACTCCACCGGCACCTGAGCGCAATCTCCATGCACCCCGTCGAGGACAACGAACGGGTGTGGTACTGCGAGGCAGAAGGCTCATGGAATCTGCTAGGTACAGATAAAAAATCCCCTCACGAGGAGCCAGAGGCTCAGGACTCGAATGAGGGGCACCTTCGGATGGTTGCGGGGGCTGGATTTGAACCAGCGACCTTTGGGTTATGAGGAGACCAAGACCTAGCTAAATCAACAACTTAAAGAATTTGACCGCAACGCTAAACCACTGTAAACGATATACCGCTACAACATACTTGTCCCTGATCTGTCCTCGACGCTGCTCCTCTCTGGTTCTTGAATCTCCAGAATGCGAAACGTTCTCTGCGAAATAGCCCCAGGGAGTTGTAAAGTCACTTCTGCGCCGACAGACGCACCGAGAATAGTTCGAGCCAAAGGGGTTCCGCGATGGTAGAGCCCAGAGGTAGAATCGGTCTTGTTCTCGGTGAATTTGACACACATGACACAATCCGGTTTTGCGATATCAATATACTTAACCGTATCACCAACCCCGACGGTTCTCTCATCTTCCTCCTTGATGAGTGCTTCACGAACCCTTTCCGATTCTTCGGAAAATCCACGTCGGGATTCCTCTACCCACGACTGGCCTGCCGCATAATCCGGTCGCCACGTTTCTCGCAGGATGCCAAGGAAATCTAAAAGCTTCGCGGACTGGTCTTTTGGCGAGCGGAACCAATCTGTTGACCATATCCTCCATATCCTGCCACGCCACCCCATGGACTCTAAAATCTCCTGCCGAATCCGATCCCGATCCCTGACGGACTGAGCCGAATGGTACGTTGCACCGTCGCACTCAATCGCCGCGAGATACGTGCCCTTGTAGTTAGGATGCTCAACGGCAATATCAATTCGGAACCCTGCGACACCGAGTTGCGGGGTAACTGCATATCCACTTGCTTTGAGGACATCAATCACACACCGTTCAAAATCGCTATCCGGCTCGCGCCCAGTTTCTTCAACTACCTGTATCTTGCCGGATCGAGCATACTCAAGATAGGCACGCAGCGCCTTAGTACCTTCCGGAGTACCGCCGTCAAGGACAATGTCCTCCGGCCTCATCGACGTGAACAAAGCAAGCGACTTGCGTGCGCGCGTAAAGAGAACATTCAGACGGCGCCAGCCGCCCTGCTTGCTGATGGGACCGAAGTTCTGTCTCACAACACTGGCACCAGGGGGTTTTCCGAAGGTCGTTGAAATAATGATGGCGTCACGCTCATCGCCTTGAACGTTCTCAAGATTCTTGACAAATAGCTCTTGCCCGGCCTGTTTCCAGCGCGATCTATACTCACCTGCAGTTTCAATGCTCGCAAGCCGCTCATCCAGTAACTCTGCAATCAGGTCGCGCTGTTTAAGATTTAATGTCGCAATCCCAAGCGATTCGTCTGAGCGAGAGCGGATGTGCTCAACTGCTGCATCTACCACCCGCTCCGCCTCGCGCAAATTGGTTTGATCCTCATAAGTTGCATTTGGTAAGTAGGTCGCGCGAATGCCTAGCTTAGTGCTATGGCCGTACGGGGATGGGAAGATTACCATTTCATTGCGATAAAATAGGCGGTTCGAGAAATCAATCAGGGAATGGTGCTGGGAACGATAATGCCAACGCAGCATCCGTGGCGCACCAAATTGTGCCAGGCAGACATCGAGAATACTCTCAGCATCCGTCGTTACAAACTGCTCTTCATCCTCGGCAGCAGTACTCATCTTCGTAAAGAAAGAGGTAGGAGGGAGCTGCTTCTGGTCACCTACCACCACTAGCTGTGTGCCGCGAGCAATCGCGCCGATTGCCTCCTCAGGCTTCAACTGGGAGGCTTCATCCATGATTATCAAGTCGAAAGTTAGAACGCCCGGCTGAAGAAACTGCGCGACTGCCTGTGGCCCACTCATAAAACATGGTTTGATTGTCTGAATTGCGTGCCCGGCCCGGGCTAGCATCTTACGAACGGGCATCCTCGGTCGTTGTTGCGGGAGAAGATAGTGAAGCAAACACATCTCAGTCTTTTCATCAACCCTGGCACCATTCTTACCCGTTGGTGGACTTGCGGAAGCGATTGAACTTCTTGCAACTTCGTGCCCCCGCAAGGCAATGATCTCTCGGTCGAGTCTCTGGTATGCCTCTCGTATCGAAGTGTGCTTGGTCCCAGAGAATCTTCCGAGTAAAGGACATTGATGGAAAAGTTGTCGAATGATTGAGACGAACAGGGAATACTGGTAGGCTGATGACAACTCAGGCGCTGGAACTGACCCGTCCTCCATTCGCTCAACGAAGCTCCCCAACCCTAGCTCCGCTGCCTCTTGCCGCCGTGACAGATATGCAGCCCAAGAAGAGACTTCGGAGCAACGTGCAAGCGCATTTTGCGCACGCACAACGATTTTATTGGCAAACTCCTGCAGCCCAACTCCTGCTTGGATACCAGCCCATTTCTCCAAATTGAAACGCCCGTACTCAGATAGACATTGCGCGTGCTCAAACAGTGCCGCAAGAGCGGATGCAATTCCGCCCAGTTCAGGAATCAACTCTTTGGCGGCCTTGATTGGGTTGCCAGCAAGCAATTGCCGCCGAATCACTTTGGGGACACGCAATTCAGCAGCCCTCTCCGCCACTGCCAATACAGCCAGGACCGTCCCAATCTCGGTATGGATTCCTTGGAAGCAGGGGCCAGCCAAATGCCTCGTCTCTCCGTCTGACGCTGCCATATCGTGAAGTCTTCTTCTTTCTAGTGCAGCCTGATGCGCGGTGATGGCCCCTTCCAAAGTTGAGCCGGCAACACAACAATCGAAGAGCGGTCTGCTGAGACTCTCGGCCCTTTGAACGATGTAACTGACCGAAGCAACAATGCCATCAATGTTCGAAGTGGATTCTAGGCCTTTGGGAAACGCCGCATTCAGCGATTCAAACGCTTCCAACGCAATAAGGAATTGAGCGTGAAGTTCCTTGACCTCCCGGTTCCACTTCTTAATATCAGAGGAAGAGAGGCTATCAAGACTGATGAAAGGCGCTCCCATCGCCTCCATTGCGGCAGACATCGTGCTGCACCATTCGGCGATTCTCAATTGAGGCGTAAGGTCGGATTCTCGGATTGAAGAATTTGAGTCCAATAAATGCTGCAAAGATGGGTTCATCTTCCACCGCGTCTCGATGGAGAGCAGTCGCACAATCAGCTCAAGCTCGGAGAGACGTTCGCGCGTGGATCGCTTTACCTTCATCGCCTGGAGCTGTCGGTGGAGACCCACTGCTCTGTGCCAACTAGGCTGCAAGAACCGATACCAGGCATCCCCTTGCCTAAGCGTTAAGATCGCCGCTCTCAGGCGCGGTTCCTCCGGGAGCGCGTCAAGATAGACGACTCCGCTGAGTCGGCTTTCCACCTCTTTCCATTCAGTCTGAATTGCTATGAGCTTGCGCAGGGCTGTCAAAGTTCCCGCATCTGACAGGTGAGATGAATAAACGTCCCAGTCCTCAGCAGGAGCCTGGAGCAGGGATGTTATAGCGTCGGACATTCGTTGCAGACTCACGACGAAAGACGGGTGTGGGAGTCCCAAGCGCGTACACTCCGCCGTGACTACCTCCAAGCTCGAACGCAACCGATCAGCGTCAGATTGAGCATTGGAGAGAGCTTGCCTAATATGGCGATCGTCCTTCCAATCATGCCCTATTGTGATGCCGAGGTCTCGGAGCGCATTTAGACTCTTCAGCCCATCATGAGACACCTGGGCCTCATCAGTGAGCACCAACACGGCATCGCTCTCAAGTTCCTTGTACTTAGAAATGAGAACCTGAAGCCTTTCAAGGGCCAGCCGCGCCGCTTGGCAAGACCCATCCTTCCCGATAAATCTTGGTGTCAGTTCAAGCGGGAGGCGCTCCTCATTTGCTTGGACAAAATCTGAGAGCAAGGATTTTATGCTTGTAATCATCTCCTGGGAGACGGCTAAATCGACTCCCAAAAAGCTAGTTAGTCTTTTGGCGTGGTCAGCCAATTGCTCCGAGCTGGTGAGCATTTCTTGTAGGAGTGCTTGTAAGGTAGGCTCATCTCCTGGAGCCAATGGTTTCGGTTCAAATCCCCAAAATGGATGATCAGGACCATAAGAACCAATCTCGGCGAATGATGACCTGATGTGTTCAAGCGCGTGAAGTCGCCTGGCTAATTCAGGCCCGGTTACTTCCTGTGCATCTTGTACTGCCGTCTTCGTATACACGGACTCAGGCGAACTCAAATCGCGGCGATGGCGTTCTGCGCGCCACATAAGCTGATGCACGGTGAACCCAAATTGATTGGCGGTAATGCTGTTGAGAAGGTCGGTGTATTCCTTAAGTTCTTTGCGGTGCCTGCCTAACTCTTCAACTTTACCTGGAAGGCTATGCGCTCCATTGGGTCTCGAATTGAGACGATCTTGGATGTTCTCCAGCACTGCCTTCTTGCTCGTTTTCGTGCTGTGCAGTTCGAGAACCAACGACCCCAGGTTTGCGCGCTCCAGTCGGCCTTTTACAACCTGCAGCGCGGCGAGCTTCTCTGAGATAAATAGCACGGTCTTCCCGGATCGTAGCGAGGCAGCAATGATGTTGGTAATTGTCTGGGATTTACCGGTTCCCGGTGGGCCAATGATCACCAGGTTTCTCTTTTGATGAAGCACATCAACGATAGCCCTGTGCTGTGAGCTGTCCGCATCAAACACGAGGGGAATTGAATCTGCAGGCTCTTTCTCCACCTCGTGCTCAGTAGCTATCGAGGTGCTGCCGGTTGCATCCGTCCCCCCTAGAACTTGCCTCACGATGTTGTGGTCCAGCAGGGAGTGCCCGTACATATCATCAGGCCATTTGTCTGGATCGAGATCTCTCAAAAGCAACATATTCGTGAAGCTAAGGAGGCAAAGGGATGTCCTTTGCCGGACTACGAAACCTGCATTAGAACTAACGACAGATTGAATTGCCAAAAAGTATTCGTCGATGTTGAGAGTTTCGTTGTCGAAGTCCGGAAGGATAATGCTATGGTCTTGGTTGAGCTTTTCACGAAGTGATAGGTTCTCTTCGATGTCATCGCCATTGTAATGAATCGAGAACACCTGGCGGCCAGCGCTGTCCTTCTTAGAGAGTGAGATTGGAACACTGATCAAGGGGGCCAAAAAAAGCCGTTCACTGTCCCTCTGATCCGGGAACTCCAGGAAGCCAAGGACGAGGTGCAACATATTCGCACCGGTCTCCTCGATGGCGAGGTTGGCCTCCCTTTCGATTTTCCTACAGTGTCTTGCAAGGTCGTCTGAGTACATCAGGCATCGGAGTTCCGCGTCTTCTGTCGGCCCACCGCGCGGCAGGTCATAATCTGTTGGGATACCATTTTGGCGCGCCCAGTCCCGTGGCTCGGGCCGGATGAGTTTCCCCAACTTGATTTGCATATCGATGCGAGTTGGCTCGGGCAAACCCCTGATAGTCAGGGGTTGAGTCCCGCTGGCAAGGCGTTCGTAGATAACTGCTGGCTGACCCTGGACAAACTGCAGCGACTTTCCAATGGGGTGCTTATAATTCAGAAGACGATTGCGCCCGGTGAGGTCGAGGAGTCGCAAACGGAGTTGCGCCAGAGCCTCTCTGAGCGGCGTGTGGTCAGCGACTTGCACGGGGGGCATAACGTTTCTACCGCCTTCGCCGTTTTTAACTAAATGCTGTTTATACTCTACAACTACCAGGGGCTATTTCGCGGACGTTTCGCATCCTGGAGATTCAAAACAGAGAGGATCTGCCCCTTCCCTTATGCCCGGTCTGGTCGGCGTGCGCCGTGGCCGGTGCTGTACATGGAGTGTCCCCTCCAGACTCACCGATTTTGGAACAGCGAAATCGGCCTATCCCGGTGCCGTGGAATCAAGCACTTAATGCGTGCTTTTGACAATGCTAGAACTGATCGTGAAAAACCTCCCAGTTGGCAATCATTCCGTCGTACTCGAAGTTCAAGTCTCCGGCCAAGTCCTGGAGATCCGCCATAGCTGATCGGCGGGCAAAGAGACGGTCATCAATGCGCTGCTGAACATAACTTTTGATCCAGGGGTCATTGCCGGAGCGATTGAGCATGATCTGGTCACTGACGGTGACGAGTTCCTGCGCTTCAGTTTCGATCGCAAGGAGCGCGTCGAGCCGCTTGCAGTCTTTGCATTTCGCAGTACGATCCGGTGGGGTAGTGGCTTCCCAAAGGCGTACCGCCTCTTTCAGCGGTGCATCGAGCTGCTTGTAATCAATGTCAAAGGCGAGGGGCTTGGGAACAAAGGGCATCCAGAGGCGCTTGGAGCGGTAGTACTTGTCTGGATCAGCCACCACCTTTTCATGTTCGGTCCCCCAGTAAAGCAGTCCCCCCTTTGATACCTCGCCGAGCTTCAGGCCGAATTCGGCAATAAAACTGTAACCCAGAATCTGAATTCTGTAGCAACCGAGCAGGGGGTCTTTCCCATCCTTGGGTCGAGCCGTCTTGAAATCGATTACAGCGATGGACCCATCTGACACTTGGAAAATGTCATCCGGCTCGCCATACAGAAGGACGCCGGAATCAAGGCGGTGCTTGAATTTTCGCCAGTTTCGAGGAAATTGGACCCGGCCGACCAAGTCGCAAAATGGAGCAAATTCTTCCGGAAGGCTCCCGTCCGTCTCGATCAAATCGCCGACAACGGCCATCTGCGCCTGTTCCATCGATTTGAAGATCGCGCCGCCAAAATGATCAAAAGGCGGATGGAACTTCTGCTTCAGCAAATACCAGTAACACCTTGGGCAGAAGCTGTCGATTTCAATAAGGCCCAGTCTTTTCGGCGTGATTGCGAGGTCGGTTTCCAAAGTCGTTCTCCTCAAAAGATTCTGTGATTAAGGTTTGACGTGCCATGCAGGATCAGCCAAAGTTACGGATAGGCAAGGCACTGCTGAAGAAACAACAGCGTGGGTGTCGAGCGAGATAAGGATCTCCGCAAGCTGTCTAGTATAGGAAACGCAATTGCCTTGCAGCTCATCAAACTCATCCCATGAATAGATAGCTCGCAAGAACGGCTATCCGTGGGGTACCTCTTCCCTCGCATTGGCCCAGTTCACGCTGGCCACAGCCAGAGCTTGGCTTCGCAAGCGGATTGCTGGCAACTGTTTCAGCGGGCCTTGGTGCTGACGCCGATCGCTCTGACACTGAGGCGGGTTTGCCATCTTCCGGCCCAGTTTCTGGTTCTGGTGCCTGCGATGCCGGCTTTCTGGCAGTCAGAAAGTCACTAAGGACTTCGACTGAAATGAAGATTCTTCGGCCCTCACGCCGCACTGGCAAAGGCCTTTTCAGGCGGAGCCAACGGTAAACCATTTTGGGCGTAACTCCCTGAAATGTGGCGACTTCTTTTACTGACATCCAACCATTTGTCGTGCCCGGCGGATTTTCCATGTACCCCCTTGGGTGGTCAAACGCGGAATCCCCGCGCTTGCATTCATCATGCTCTCCGCCGGTTTTCTACCAAAGGCCCAACCTGGCCGCCGACCTGCTGATGAGTGCGATCACCGGACTGGTGCTGGCCGGCCCGGAGAACCGGAACCGTTGAATCGTTCTCCTGTCGGCATAACCTGGCAGTCAAAACCATTCGCCGTCAGCGTATCGTGAGAAAACCATTCAGATCTAAAGGTTTTCCCGTAGTTTCGCCGTTCGAAAACGCCAGTAATATTCGTTCATCAGGCAACAAGTTCCGGTCGCGATTCTGTTTGATCTGCTTCGACGGTATAGCAACCGAAGAAGGGACACAGTTCGCAGAGGTACTTCTGTCTGTCAATCACAGCCAGGGCTGCTGCCAGCCGACGGTCAGCAGTCCTGGCAACAAAGGAATGAACGAAGTGAACAATACCAACACCGTTAAGTTTCCGTTGCTCGAGGGAATCCTCGAGATGAGCAATCTCCCTCTGAAGCCGATGTACACCGTTCACGAGGTCGCCGCCATCTTCCGGGTCTCGACCCGGTCCATCCAGAAGTGGATGTCACGTGGCCGCCTATCTTCGCGCTCGATGCCCGGCCGCGCCAAGTTTCTGTCTCAGGACCTTGAAGGTTTCATTCAGCAGAGCTGCAAGGAGCGCCGTAAGTAACCGGGGCCAACTGACCATGTCCCTCTTTATCGTCTCAGGGAACCGCATCAAAACCGGTTCCCACCGGTTCGGAAATGAGAGCTATATCAGGCCTCCGTTCGGAACCGTTCACAAAGAAAGCATTGATTCGCAACCTCTCGCTGCAAGGCGCATTTTATATGCATTTTTGCAGCCGGTTACCTCTATAAACACGCAAAGGAAATGCAGATATGATCGCAAACAATCTTCAGAATGGTTCGGAAATTGCAACGGAAGTTCCGATCCAGTCAACTCAGTTCACAGATGCGCGGATAAGTCCGAAAACTGTATCCAACCTTCTTGATAGCCTTCAACAGGCGCATCCGAAGGGATTCGCAATGCTTCGCAGCACCTGCGCGATTCTTTCATCGTATCTCGACAAGCCTGCCAGCGAACTAACGGTTCAGGAAGTCTTCGACAGCAAGGATTCGCTGCGCGATTTCCTGGAGAGACGCAAGTACGCCGAAAACTCGATCCGGACCTACGTCAACAACCAGCGTATTCTCCTGCAGCACGCTCAAATCTTCGGTTGGAAACCTTCCAATGATTTGTCGGCTGCATGGCAGAAGGTAATGGATTGCGTCACCTCCGCAAACGGCAGGAGTCTTGTTGCGTACTTGGCAAAGAATCGCACTACTCCGCAAGAGGTCATCGAAGAGGACGTCCTCGACTGGTCAGCGAAAAAGATCGGTAGCGGAACTTCAATTATCACGACCCGAAAGATCGCCGGTAGCTTTTGGCGCATTCTCAAGGAACTTGACTTGGGTGGAGATGGCGCCAAGAATCCCCCTTCCTCTTACGGTATCGCAACCGATCAGTTTCCCTCAAAGATGCAGTCCGAAGTGAAGGAGCTTACTCGTTGGAAGCAGGCTAACTTCGCGCCGGGCCGCCCAAAGAACGGTCAGATTCGCGAAGTGACGGCTCATGGTATGGATAGGACATTTCGCAAGCTTTATGGATATGCGATTAAGGTTCGCGGTGAAAAGGAGATCGTATGTCTTGCTGACCTGATAACCGAAAGCATTGTCACGGGTTTTGTCGAATGGCGCATCAATGAACGCAAAGTAAAGGGTCAGTCGATTATTACCGGTCTTGCTTCTCTGCATGCAGCTTTGCGCCATCATCCGGCGTTTAAGACGATGGATATCTCCTGGTTTGACCCTTTAATGGCTAGTATTCCCGTGGAACCTGAGTCAGAAAAGCGTGCGCGGAAGGCGGAAAAGTATGTGGACTATGACCGCCTTGAGGCGATTCCTGCAAAGATCCGTGAAAACCGGTTGAAATCCAGGAAGGGGCCTCTCGACGTTGCGAAGTATGTTCAGGACGAGTTGCTGATTAAATGGTTGACTGTTCTTCCCTGGCGCCAGCGTAATATTCGCGAATCCCGCATCGATGGGTTTAAACCCAATATCTTCAAGGGGCCAATCCCTAAGTTCAGCGATATTGCCAAGCCAAAATGGGTACTCCAAGAAGAGCAGCAGAATCCCGATGCTCGGTTCTGGCAGTTTCATTTTGCACCTCACGAAACGAAAACCAAGATCGATGTTCACTCTCTTATGCCAAAACAGCTTATTCCGCTACTGGAGGAATTCATTACGATTCATCGTCCCGTGTTGCTCAAGGGAAACAGTTCTCACACGCTCTTTGTGAACGAGGAGGGCAACCCGGCAACTGAGCGCAAGATTGGTCAGTCGGTCTCTGAACTCGCACTTCGCTATGCAGGGAGTCACACATCGCCGCATCGCTTTCGGGACATTCTTGCCTATACATGGCTTGAGCATCACCCGAATGATTACCTTTCGTTGTCGAAGCTGCTGTGGCACCGCAACATCAACACTACGTTGAAGGAATACGGCAGCCGTTTCAACGAGTCGAATGGAGTTGCAGCCATGGAAGCCTGGCTTGAGCAGCGCGGCGCCGGTTCTGTATAGACGATCGCTATTCAGCAAGCACGCGAGTTTGGAACAAGCTTTGGCTTGATTTACCAAGTGCATCCGCGTGGCAACACGCCACGCCAGATGCAGAACCACAAATTGGCTGGCCAACGCAGCATAGCGCGAGCCTGGAGTTGAGATAAGGACAGCATGAAT
>CAZXVX010000010.1:0-37913 GCA_964644105.1 uncultured Occallatibacter sp.
GCATCGCCCGCGAACTGGGCCAATCCAAAAGCGATGTCTATCGCGAACTGCAACGGGAACGCGCCCACAAGCGCTAATCGAATCCTTAACCCCTGATCACTGTTCCTTGCCGTACGCCCTTACCTCGGCCAGCACCTCTGACAACTCCGCGCGGCGCCGCGCGGTAATATTCGTAAACCGGATGCCGATCTTCTGTCGGCCGTCGATCCATTGAATCTGCCCATTGAAGCGCAACGATATTCCCCGCAGCTTGAAAGATACTTCGACCCGATCCCACGCGCTGCCGGGAAAGCGTAAACTGGTGTGCAGCCTGCAACCCGACAGACTCAAATCAAGCACGCTGCAGCGGAAGCCAATCCCCTGCTCCAGAATCACGATCGCGGCCGGTCCCTCCACTGTGTAGCGTGGATCCGCGCGCCGTTCCTCTTGCACGATCGGAAGCCCTTCTAACGCCTCTTCCACTTCCATAACTCACCTGAAAATCTCGAGATCAATGCCCTCCAGCCTGCTCCCAAGGTTGATGAGCAACAGGCTGCTCGGCTTCCCGGCCCTTCAGGCGGTCATACTCGTACCGATCGCTGGTGCTTCCCAAGGCCTCATTGTACAAATCGGCCATGCCCGTCAAAATCTTCAACTCTTCGCTGAAGCGGTGAATCGATCGTAATCGGCTAGCCGTCGCGGGAATCTCGTAGGCCTCCGTCTTCAAAAACTTCTGGTGGCCGAGGTCCAGAAGCCGCGCCACCCGGCCCCCAATCAGCGCTCCGGGAGCCACGCTAAAAACCACCGGCGCCTCCGCGTTTGCCGAGGACACCAGAACCGCTCCAGCCCCGTATTTGCTCACCAGCACGCCGCCCGCAACTTCGCCCCACGCTGCCACATCAAAGGAGTGGGCACGCAAACCTTCAATCGTCTGTTCAAAGTTTGGATTAAGCAATTTCCTGCTCAAATTGGCCTTCCAGTCTGCGAGGATAGTCAAAGGATGGATGGATTTTGCCCCCCAAATAACTCATCCCCGCACACTCAATCTCGCATATTGGGAGCGCTGACCGCAATTCTGGAGAGATCAATGGCAAGTGCAATTCCGCAATTGGCCGTCAAAGAACTCAAGCGCCGCATCGACGCCGGCGAGCCAGCCTACATCCTCGACGTACGCGAACCCTGGGAGTACAAAATCGCCCAGATCGGCGGCAAGCTGATTCCCATGAATGAGATCCCGCAACGGATCGCGGAGATCGACCGCGACCGCGAGATCATCGTTCACTGCCACCACGGCGTCCGTAGCCAGCGCGTCGCCGAGTTTCTGCAGCAATCCGGCTTCCAGCGCGTCGTGAACCTCGCAGGCGGCATCGACGCCTGGAGCCGCGAGGTTGATTCGGCTGTGCCGAAATACTGAGGGGACATGTTCTACGAAATCCCCGAAGCCATGTTGTTCCGAATGTGCGAGTTGGAGCGTATCGATTCCATCGATCGCGTCGACGGCACGCCTCGCCTGAAACGCCTTCGTCAGATTTCGCCGGAAGTGGGAAAATTCATCGCCATCCTGGCAGCTTCAGTACCGGCAGGCCGTTTCATCGAGATCGGAACCAGCGCTGGATACTCCACGCTCTGGCTGGCTCTAGCCTGCCGGGCGGTGGGCCGGAAGATCACGACCTACGAGTTATTGGATGAAAAGGCTGAACTTGCGCGCCAGACCTTCGATGCTGCCGGTGTCTGGGACGCTGTCGAGTTCATTCACGGCGACGCTTTGGATTGCCTGCCGAAGTTGAAGGATGTCGCCTTTTGCTTTCTGGACGCAGAGAAGGAAATCTATGACCGCTGTTATGAGGCGTTGCTGCCAAACATGGTTACTGGAGGCATTCTTGTTGCCGATAATGCGATCAATCATCAGCTGACCCTGAAGCCGATGCTTGATCGCGTGCTTGAAGATAAAAGAGTTGATGCTCTGATCGTCCCCATCGGCAACGGCGAGCTGGTTTGCAGGGTCAAATGATACTGCGGGCGCTCTTGAGCTTTTCAGCTTTCAGATCCCGCTGTGGCTACTTATTGGCAGCCTTCTTGGCGGGCGATTTCACCGCAGGCTTGGCCGGTGCGGCATCCGCCAGCGCCTGATCGATGTCCAGATAAAGATCCGTATCGACGCTTCGAACTTCCCGGTAGGGCGCTCCCTTGCCACTAGCGATCACGATGAAGATCGTGGGAGTCTGGTGAACGCCGGTGCGCACCCCCATCTCGCTGTCGGCCTTGACCTCGGCCAGCAGTTTGCCCTGCGGGTCAAGGGCAAAGGGCAGTTGGATGCCGTGGCTTTGGGCAAACTTCTGCGTAAACTGGCGCAGCGCCTCGAGACTGTATATCGAAGGCTGATTGGCAAAGACCTGGTTGCGATACTCTTCCCCAACGGCCTTGCTCTTGTTCCGGTCAAACCAGCGGGCATTCACCGCTGCCTGCGCGCTCCAGGCGTGACCGGGGATCAGAAAATCGTGGCGTACCCAGGGAATCTTGTAGGTGGCCGCGGCCGCCATCACCGTCGGGTTGGCGCGCGCGCAAGCCGGGCACTCAAAATCAGCAAATTCAATCATCGCCACACGAGCGCCGGCCGGAGGATGCAACGCTGAACTGTCATTCACTTGCGTTCCACCCGACGATCCATACTGACCGTGCGCGTTGGAGGCAAACAGCAGTACCGCGGCAAGACCCAGCAATAAGTAGCTGCGCCGGATGAATGCGGAGATGCGATGGGCAAGGGCAACAGATTCAGACATAACGGTTGGACGACTCCCTACACAACATTGTAACCATCCGCGCTGGGGACAAACCACTTGCGGTCAGGACAAAGCGTAAATGCCATTTGGCTAGAGGCGCATCATTTGGCCATTTGCGCGCCGCGGATGGACAATAGAAGCGGAGAGCAGGCATGGGCCAGCAGCGCATCGAAAGAGATTCCCTCGGCGAACGAACGCTAGCCGCGCAGGCCCTCTATGGCATTCACACGGCGCGGGCGCTCGAAAATTTTCCGCTCGCCGGGCGGCCCGTGCATCCGGCGCTCGCGCGCGCCTTTGGCGATGTGAAGCTGGCCTGCGCGCAAACCAATCGCTCACTGGGTGTGTGGGCCAACGACGCGGCCAAGGCCGATGCCATTGAGCTCGCCTGCCGCGAGCTGAGCGAAGGACTGCTCGATGCCGAAATCGTCGTCGATGCGCTGCAAGGCGGTGCCGGAACCAGCACCAACATGAACGTGAACGAGGTGCTGGCCAATCGCGCTTTGCAGTTGCTCGGCGAGCCATTGGGCAACTACGCGCGAATCTCCCCGCTGGACGACATCAATCTGCATCAATCCACCAACGACACTTATCCGACGGCGCTGCGGCTGGCGGCGATCCGTCTGCTGCACGCGCTGGAGCAGAAAGTCGTCGCACTGCAAGAGTCCTTTCAGCGCGCCGAAAAGAAATTTGCGCACGTAGTGAAGGTCGGTCGCACGCAGTATCAGGACGCGGTGCTGACCACGCTGGGCCGCACCATGAGCGCCTACGCCGAGGCGGTGAATCGGGACAGGTGGCGCATCTACAAATGCATAGAGCGGCTGCGCGTGGTGAATCTGGGCGGAACGGCCATCGGCACCGGCTTGGCCGCGCCGCGTGAGTTCATCTTTCAGGCCGTCGAACAGTTGCGAGCGCTCACCGGCATTGGCTTTGCGCGCGCGGAAAATCTGGTTGAAGCCACGCAGAACACCGATGTTTTTGTTGAAGTCAGCGGAATTCTGAAGGCGCACGCGGTTTCTCTGATTAAAATTTCAACGGATCTGCGCTTGCTTTCCTCCGGTCCAGACGCGGGCTTCGGCGAGATTCGCCTTCCGGCGCGGCAGGCGGGCTCGTCGATCATGCCTGGCAAAGTGAACCCGGTGATTCCTGAAGCCGCCACGCAAGCAGCGATGCTTGTGATGGGCAACGACAGCGTGATTGCCGCGGCCTGCGCGGCGGGCAGCCTGGAGCTGAATGCCTTTCTGCCGCTGATCGCCCATTGCTTGCTGGAGAATCTTGATCTTCTTGCCCGCGCCGACGATCTGCTCTGCCGTTTTTGCGTCGATGGCATCGAGGCCGACGAAGCCCGCTGCCGTGCACATGTGGAGAACTCGACTGCCGCAGCGACGGCGCTGGTGCCCGCGCTGGGTTATGAGCGGGCTGGCGAAGCCGCGCGCACCGCGAAGGTCGAAGGAAAAACATTCCGTGCCGTGGTAATTGAAAACAATTGGATGAGCGAAACGGAATTTGACGAAGCGATAAGCCCAGAGGCTGTCTGCCGGTTGGGTTCGCCCGAAATCAAAGCTAATGCAAACAAAATAGGTAATTCGCATGAATGATTTTACGGCCCAAAAACAAACAGGGACGTCTTGGTTTTCTTGGATTGTCGCATTTCTGAAACATATTAGACGTCGGTCCTGCCAAGTATCGATTTTCTCTGATTCCGAAGGATTAACTCGCTTGATTACCTACAAGGATGGTTCTGTTGTTGAAGAAGCGATGAAATGGTGCGATGTGGTTAATGTTTCTGCATTCAAGCGCGATTTGTTTGCTTACGATTTGGTTTGTTTGCTCTTTGAGGACGCTACGAAACGCTTTGAAGTATCTGAGGAAAATGTCGAGTTTCCTAGGTTAGTTAATATGCTCCCTTCCTACCTTCCAGGAACATTAGATAAAGAGGAATGGTGCGAAAAAGTATATCTTCCCGCTTTTAAGACTAACTGGACCACAATCTATTCGCGAACAAACACAGACATTCAAGCTATACAAATACAGGAGACGACAAAATGACCACCACCCCCAAAGGATTGCGCCTACACATCGGCTTTTTTGGCCGCCGCAACGTAGGCAAATCGAGTTTGCTGAATGCCATCACGCGGCAGCAGGTTTCCATTGTCTCCGAGGTTGCGGGAACCACCACCGATCCAGTGGAAAAGCCGATGGAACTTTTACCGCTCGGTCCGGTGCTCTTCATTGATACGGCAGGCATCGACGAAGAGGGAAGCCTGGGCGCGCTACGCGTGGGCAAGACTCGCCAGGCTCTGGAGCGGACCGAGATTGCCGTACTGGTGGCTGAAGCCAGTATCTGGGGCGAATTTGAAGAGGGCTTGCTCACTGACTTTGCCGAACAGAAAACGCCCACGCTCATTGTCTTCAACAAGTGCGATGCCGTTGCGCCGAATGAATCGCTAGTCGTGCGGCTGCAATCGGCCAAGCTGCGCGTGGTGCAGGCCTCCGCGGTGACCGGTGCAGGCCTGACGGAGTTGCGCGCCGCGCTGCTCGATCTTGCGCCACCGGATTTCATTGACTCGCCAGCCATCGTCGGCGATCTGGTGGGCGCGGGCGAGCTGGCCATTCTCGTTGTGCCCATCGATAAAGAAGCGCCCAAGGGCCGTCTGATTCTGCCACAGGTGCAGACCATCCGCGACTTGCTCGATTCCGACGCGCTCTGCATGGTGGTCAAAGAGCGTGAGCTGCGCACGGCGCTCGACCGGCTCAAGACGCCGCCCAAATTAGTCGTCACCGATTCGCAGGCCTTTTTGAAGGTAGCCGCCGACACGCCGCCCGATGTGCCGCTGACCAGCTTTTCGATTCTGATGGCCCGCTTCAAAGGCGATCTTGCGGCGCAGGTGGAAGGCACTCTGGCTGTCGAAAAGCTGCGCTCCGGCGACCGCGTGCTGATTGCCGAAGCCTGCACGCATCATCCCATCGGCGAAGACATTGGCCGCGTCAAAATTCCTCGCTGGCTGACGCAGTACACCGGCGTCAAGCTCGACTTTGTGCCGATGCAGGGGCGCGACTTTCCCGATGATCTTTCGAGCTACAAACTGGTGATTCACTGCGGCGCGTGTATGTGGAATCGCCGCCAGATGCTAAGCCGCATCATGGAGTGCCAGCAGGCGGGCGTGCCCATCACCAACTATGGGCTAACCATCGCCTATAGCCTGGGAATCTTCCAGCGCGCGCTGCAGCCGTTTCCAGCGGCGATGGCGCGTTACCGTGCACTCGCAAAAATCAGTTGAGATATTAAAAATGATGTGGCCTTGAATTTCATTAGCCTCTCACTCATTCCGTTGAAGAACCATGAATGGATGGGGCACGGCAATCTAGAGTGAAGAGAAACTCCTGAATGCTCGCTTACCATAATGCGGTTCGTCTCGCATTGCGAAATAACAAGTTTCATAACTCCTTTAGATATCAGGTGTTTCTCATATATCTTCGCATTGTCCCACGCTCTCCGCATACCACCGTGACACTTGTCACCGCCAGTTGTATCTCTGCGCCGGTAGAGTCTAAGCCAGAGGGAGTTTTCCCCTGAAGCAGAATTTTGGTTACTCGCTAGTGTAGCTCTCCAAAATTCATGCTTGGCGCGCACTCTCTCAGGCAGATATTTCCACGCCCGGAACAATGGGCGGACAGGATAAAAAATGAGCACACCGATGGATGTAGTCACAACCGTGAAGGTGGCGGCGCCCAAGGCCGCGCCACCACCTAAAGATGAGATTCTTGTCATCGCGCAGAAGTGGAAGAAGAAGCGCGGCAGTCTGATTATGGCGCTGCACGATCTGCAAGGCCGGCTTGGTTTTGTGCCGCGCGAATCGGCGATGAAGCTGGGCCGCGCCATGGATGTGCCGTTGGCGCGCATCTACGAAGTGGTGACCTTCTACAACTACTTCAAGCTGGAGGCGCCGGGCAAGTACATCATCTCGGTCTGCACCGGAACCGCCTGCCACATCAAAGGTTCGGGTGAGCTGCTCAAGGGTCTGGAGAAGGAACTGCAAGTTTCTGAAGGCCAGAGCACTCCGGACAGGGAATATCACTTGCAGGGTGTTCGCTGCCTTGGCTGCTGCGGCTTGGCGCCATTGGCTGCCGTCAACGGCAAAGTCTATGGCAAGCTCAACACCAGCGAAAGCCATTATTTGATCGAGCGCATCCAGGAAGACAAGCCGATGGTGGTCGCTCATGAAGAAGCTGCGGCTGAATAGTTTTCTCCCACTGCACCTCAACCAAGACACAGGATTGTTATGAAACCCGAAGAACTTGAAATCAAGGCTGCCGCGGAAAAAGCCAAGCAGCAGGCCTTCGATGTGCGTCTAACTTGTTGCTCGAGTACGGGCTGCCAATCGTCCGGCGCCGCTCAGATCATCACCAATCTCAAGGCCGAGCTCAAGGCCAAGCAGCTTGACACCAAAGTGCAAGTGACCGGAACCGGATGCATGGGTCTGTGCAGCAAGGGACCGCTGATCCGCATGACCGCCAAGAACCAGAAGGACGTTCTCTTCAGCGACATCAAGCCGGAGACAGCGGTCACGGTTGTCGACGAAGTGGTTGCTCCCATTGTTGGCGGGGCCACCATTGAGCGTCCGACCGGCGCATTGGAGACGCACTTCCTTGATCTTGACGAGCCATTCTTCGCCATGCAGGACCGCGTGGTGCTGGAGAACAACGGTCGCAGCGACCCGGAGAAGCTGGAAGAGTATCTGGCGCATGGCGGTTATCAGGGCCTGCGCCGGGCGCTGACGATGAGCGCCGAGGAGATTTGCAAGGAACTGCTCGACTCCGGCCTGCGCGGCCGTGGCGGAGCGGGCTTCCCGACCGGCCTGAAGTGGGATCTGACGCGCAAGGTGCAGTCGGATGTGAAGTACGTCATCTGCAACGGCGACGAAGGCGATCCCGGCGCCTTCATGGATCGCTCGGTGCTGGAGGGCGACCCGCACGCTGTCATTGAAGGTATGTTGATTGCCGCCCGCGCCATGAACGCAACCAACGGCATCTTCTATATCCGCGCCGAGTATCCGCTGGCCGTCGAGCGCATTGAGAAAGCTCTTCGTCAGGCGCGCACTGCTGGCCTCGTCGGCAAGAACGTGCTCGACTCCGGATGGGGATTCGATTTTGAAGTCCGCCTGGGCGCCGGCGCTTTTGTCTGCGGCGAAGAGACGGCGCTGATCGCTTCCGTTGAGGGCAAGCGCGGCACACCGCGTCCGCGTCCGCCGTTTCCTGCCGTCAAGGGATTGTGGAATCAACCAACCTGTGTCAACAACGTGGAGACGCTGGCCAATGTTTCGCGCATCCTGTTGCGCGGCGCGGCGTGGTTTGCCTCTAAGGGCACGGAAAAATCCAAAGGAACCAAGGTCTTTGCCCTTACCGGCAAAATCAAGAACAACGGCCTGGTCGAGGTTCCCATGGGCATCACCCTGCGCCAGATTGTCGAGACCATCGGCGGCGGCACCGGAACCGAACGCAAGATCAAGGCGATTCAAACCGGCGGTCCCTCCGGCGGCATGATTCCCGAACATCAGTTCGACACGCCGGTCAGTTACGAGCATCTGCAGCAGTTGGGCTCCATGATGGGCTCCGGCGGCCTGATCGTCATCGATGACAAGGACAGCGTCATCGAACTGGCCCGCTTCTATCTGGATTTCTGCGTGGATGAATCCTGCGGAAAGTGCGCCCCTTGCCGTATCGGCGGCACGCAGATTCTGAAGATGCTGGATCGCATTGTGGACGGCACGGGAACACTCGAGGATGTTCGCAAGATTCGCAAGGTGGCCAAGGCCATGCAGAAGGCTTCGCTCTGCGCCCTGGGCCAAACCGCGCCGAATCCCATCCTCTCCGCCCTCAAGCACTTTGAATCGGAGTTCACTGAGAGGTTGCAGCCCGTCGCAACTGCCAAAGCCTGATCTTTGACTTGTTCGCCGCGTCTGTTCGCCGTATCCGATTGACTAACTCATCCATCGCAGGATGGATCGACAGGGCCCGATCACCAGGCCCAATGTACAGGAATTGAGAAGAAGCTGCCATGACCGAGAAAATACACGCCAAGATTAACGGATTGTCCGTTGAAGTCGAGCCCGGCGTCACAATTTTGGAAGCCGCCAGCAAGGTTCACGTGAAGATCCCCACGCTCTGCAAGCATCCCGATCTGGACGCCACGGCGGCGTGCGGCATTTGCGTCGTCCAGAACAAGAGCAACGGCAGAATGATGCGCGCCTGTTGCACTCCTGTCGAAGACAACATGGAAGTGCTGACGGAGACGGCGGAGATCATTCAGGTGCGCCGTTCGGTGCTCAAGCTGACCCTCTCCCGCCATCCGAATGAGTGCCTGACCTGCCTGCGCAACCAGAACTGCGAGTTGCAGAGCCTGGCGGCCGACTTCGGCCTCACCGGCAGCGGGCTCGATAACATCGTTCCCGATCTTCCGCTGGACGATTCCACCCACAGCATTGTGCTTGATCCGCGCAAGTGCATCCTCTGCGGCCGCTGCATTCAGGTCTGCCAGCAGGATCAGGATGTCTGGGCGCTCAGCTTCCTCAATCGCGGCTTCGATACGCGCATTGCGGCAGCCGGAGATATTCCACTGGCCGACTCACCCTGCGTTCGCTGCGGCCAATGCTCCGCGCACTGCCCCACCGGCGCCATCACCGAATACGACGAGTCCGTCTCCGTTTGGGACAAGCTGGCCGACCCGGATGCCTACTGCGTCGCGCAGATCGCCCCGGCCGTCCGTGTGGCCATCGGCGAAGCCTTCGGCTTTCCCATCGGCGCCAACCTCACCGGCAAAATCTATGCCGCGCTGCGCCGCATGGGCTTCCAGGCCGTCTTCGATACCAACTTCGGCGCCGACCTCACCATCATGGAAGAGGCGCATGAGTTCAAGGCGCGCTTCCTCGAAGGCAAGGGCGAACTGCCTCTCATCACCAGTTGCTGCCCCGGTTGGGTCGCCTTTATGGAAAAATTCCATGGCGATATGATTCAGCACTTCTCCAGTTGCAAATCACCGCACGCCATGATCGGCGCGCTCTCCAAAACCTACTACGCGGAAAAACAGGGAATCGATCCCTCCAAAATCTTTATGGTCTCGATCATGCCCTGTACCGCCAAGAAGTCCGAGATCATCCGCAGCAAGGAGATGCGCTCCTCCGGCTATCAGGATGTGGATGTCTCGCTGACCACGCGCGAGTTTGCGCGCATGATCAAGCAGTCCGGCATCGATTTTGCCACCGTTCCCGATGAGCAGCCCGATTGCATTCTCGGCGCGTACACCGGCGCGGGAACCATCTTCGGCGCCACCGGCGGCGTCATGGAAGCGGCTCTCCGCACTGCGGTTTACTACGTCACCGGAAAGGATGCGCCCCGTGTCGAATTTCAGGTCACACGCGGCCTGAAGGGCGTCAAGGAAGCTGAAATCGAGGTTGCAGGCAAAAAGGTGCGCATCGCCGTGGCGCACGGCCTGGCCAACGTCGAACAAGTGATCGAGAAGATTCGCGCGGCCAAGGCGGCTGGCGAGGAGACGCCGTACCACTTCGTTGAAGTGATGGCCTGCACCGGCGGCTGCGTGGGCGGCGGCGGACAGCCCTACGGAGCCACCAACGAACTGCGCACCAAGCGCGCTGCCGGGCTCTACAATGACGATCAGACCGGCCTCTGGCGCTGCTCCCACCACAACCCCTACATCAAGCAGCTCTACGATGAGTTCCTCGGAGAGCCGGCCAGTCACAAGTCCGAAGAACTGCTCCATACCACCTACCAGGTGTTGCCCGAGTACAAGCGCTAAAGCTCTTCCGGCAGAGAAGATTCCAAGCACTTTCTAACCATCCGGGTAGAAAGTGCCTGCTTGTTTGCGGCAGACTTTGGGAAGCTCTGATTGAGTGGATGTTTTGAAAGGGAACGACTTCAGTCGTGTCTCCATGGACCTTTGGCCCACTCAAGTGGATGAGAACGCCTCTACTGCATTCTCCCCGGAGGGGCGACACGAGAATAGCCCAGGGTGGAGCGCAGCGGAACCCTGGGTAAGATGCAGAGAAAAGTGCATTCGCCCCGGAGGGGCGACCGAAATGTCTCCGAAGATTCTAATGGGGATACTTCATGTTTTCTACCGTGCCGCAAATAGCCCATAATAAATGCGGGCTTTAGAGTGAAACGTAGCGCCTGTCTCCTGACCGGCTGTTTCGTAGACCTCCCGGTCCACGCAAATTCTATTCAACTCATCGCCCTCAAGACCGGTTCGCTACACTGGAATTACCATGAACGACTCTCTCTTTCCAACCCCCTCCACCGGACCAGCCGACTGGCTCACCGCCCACTGCGACGGCGGCTCGCGCGGCAACCCCGGACCCTCAGGCTACGGCGCGGTCGTGGAAGACTCCAAAGGCCGCGTCTTGGCCGAACTGAGCGAGTTCGTCGGCATCCAGACCAACAACTTCGCCGAGTACTCCGGCCTGCTCGCCGTTTTGAAATGGGCAATCGAGAACGGCAAAAAGCACCTGCGCGTCATCAGCGACTCCGAGTTGATGGTCAAGCAGATGCAGGGTAAGTACGCAGTGAAAAGTCCCATCCTCAAACCGCTCTTTGAAGAAGCCCGCAAGCTCTCCCGCCGCCTGGACGGCTTCGAGATGCGCCACACCCTGCGCGGCGGCAACAAGCACGCCGACCGCCTGGCCAACGAAGCCATGGACCGGGGAATGAAGGGATCAGGGGCCAGGGGTCAGGGATCAGAGAGCGGCGCGGGCTGGTCTCCGCTTCCAAAAGTCGGCAAGCCCGCCGGCTTCGAAGCTGCCCGCCAGCAATTCAGCAAGCCCCCCAGTCAGCCGGGTACCCCTTCTCCGGAATTTCGGACCAGGGAATCCACTAACCGCCCCGTGTCATCCCCCGCCGCCAAGCCCGCCCGCCAAGTCCTCGAAGGTTACGTCAAAGACGGCGTAGTCCATCTCCTAGGCGGCGAACTCCCTGACGGCATTTTCGTCAAAATCATCCGCGAATAGCCCCGGCAAAAGCTGACACTCCAACAACTCTGTCATCCTGAGCGGAGCAGGACGCGATCTATGCGGCTTGCGCAGTTGAAGGATCTGTGGTTGCCTTCACTAAGCCGGAATGTCCCCCGAATCATGCTCACGCACACTTAGTGCGATAAATATGCAAACCACTAGTTTCCATTCAGCGTCATTGAAGACTTTAATCGCATAGTCACTAGTAAACCAAGCTTTCGAACACTCAGCTACCACCTGATCTTCTTCTGAAATTAAGAACCTGCGCCTGCTTCGTTCCGAAATGCAAAGCAGCTTTCCTTCGCCTTTGCAGGTCCAAGTTTTTCTTGTCAGGTTATCGCGATCGAATTGATAGAATCCGCCGCCCGTAATGATGATATTGTAAACATCGCTAAGAAAAGACTTTCGCCCCACTCTGGCAATCTGTTTTTCTGAAGAGTTTGAAATGAGTATCTCTCCAGTTGGGAAAAGTGATACTTTTTTCGCGGAATAGTTTTCAAGCGGAGTACTGATATCAAATCCACTTGAGAATAAACGCGAATTAATTCGAACACTCAGCATTTTGAAGCTACCACGCTATCTTATCAAGATCGACAACAGACATGGGAAGAGAAAAAACGTCTAGTCCCTCAGTCACTAGTCCCTTAGTCCCTGCTCTTCATGCTTTCCGTCCCAGATCATTCCGCCACGCGCGACCGCCGCGGGCGATGAGGTGGTCGGCGCAATCAGGGCCCCAGGAACCGGCCGCGTAGTTGGGAAAGACCTCCGGTTTTTTATTCGCCCAAGCTTCCAGAACCGGGGTAAAGAGCGCCCAGGTGGTCTCCACGCCATCGCGGTGGGAGAAGAGCGTTTGATCGCCCAGCAATGCGTCCAGCAGCAGCCGCTCGTAGCCGTTGGCGCTGGATTTGCCAAAGGCTGCCGCGTAGTCAAAGTCCATATTCACCGGGCAGACGGCCATCTCCATCGTGGTGGGAACCTTGGCGCCGAAGCGCAGCGCAATGCCCTCGTCCGGCTGAATGCGAATCGTCAGCAAGTTAGGCTGAATGACCTGGCAGGCTTGCTGATGAGCGATTCGGTCAAAGATCAACAGCGGCGGCTGTTTGAATTGAATGCTGATCTCCGTGGCGCGCTTCTGCATCCTCTTGCCCGCGCGCAAGTAAAACGGAACCCCAGCCCAGCGCCAGTTTTCTATCTCCACGCGCGCCGCCGCATACGTTTCAGTGCCGGATTGCGGGCTAACTCGCTGCTCCTCACGGTAACCTGGAACTAACTGGCCGTCTTCCGTTCCGGCGCCGTATTGCCCGCGCACCACATCCAAGATGGGAATGGAAGGAATCGCCCGCCAAACCTTCAGTTTCTCGCGCCGCACACTCTCCGCCTCAAAGCTCGACGGCGGCTCCAGAGCTACCAGGCTCACTAACTCCATCACGTGATTCTGCACAACATCGCGCAGCGCTCCGGCCTTTTCATAAAATGGCCCGCGCCCCTCGACGCCAAGAGTTTCAGCCACGGTAATCTGCACATGATCGATATAATTCCGGTTCCAAATCGGCTCAAAGATTCCATTGGCAAAGCGGAAAACTAATATGTTCTGGACGGTTTCCTTGCCTAAATAGTGATCAATGCGAAAGACCTGCTCCTCACTGAAGACGGCATTGACCTGGCAGTTCAACGCTCGCGCCGAATTCAAGTCATGGCCAAAGGGCTTTTCAATCACCACCGCGGCCTTGCCCTGCTCGGGATGCGCCAATCCCTGCGCGCCTAGGTTCTGAATAATGGGAGCAAAGTATTCAGGCGCGGTGGCCAGATAATAAAGCCGATTGCCGCCGGTCCCCTTTTCCGCAGCAATTCGATCTATCTCAACCTTCAGACCGGCATAATCTTCAAATACGTCAAAGCGCAGCGGAAAGTAACTGATCCTTTGAACGAAGTGATCCAGTTTGGCGTCGTTCAAATCCACGCCGCTGAATTCAACAATTCCGGCGCGCATATCCTGGGCAAACTCATCGCCCAGCGGCCGGCGCGCCACACCTACAATGGCGAAGTGATTCGGCAGTAATCCTGCCTGCTCCAGATGAAAGAGCGCGGGCAGCAGCTTGCGACGGGTCAAGTCGCCCGACGCGCCAAAGATGACCAGAATTCCCGCCTCGGGGATTCGATCGTGGCCATGCGGAAGCTGAGAGAGATCTTCCGGACTTATGCTTATCTGTGCTGTCGCCATAACTACCTCCGCAGATGAAAAGTTTATTCCTTTAACGGCCTCTCATCGATCTGGTTGGTGGCCAGTTTTTCAAGTTGATTGCGCCAGTCGAGCGACTCGACAAATGCCTGCGACTCACGCCAACCAGGCTCGACGATGACGTGCAGCTCCAGATAGACTCGCGTTCCGATCAGAGACTCGATCTGGCGGCGGGCACCGGAGCCGATCTCTTTGAGCTTGGAGCCGCCTTTACCGATCAGAATCGCCTTTTGACCATCCCGCTCGCAGTAGATTGCAGCAGCGATGCGGGTGAGCGGCAGGCGCGCGGGCGGCTGGCCTTTCTTGCGTGGCGGAGCGGGCGGCTCAGCTTCCTCGTAGCGCTCAATGACCACGGCGGAGGCGTAAGGCACCTCTTCACCGGTCTCGACCAGAATGCTTTCACGAATCAGTTCGGCGACCATGAAGCGCTGCGGCTGATCGGTGTACTGATCCTTGGGATAAAAGCGCTCGCCCACCGGAAGAACTTCAACAATCTTGCGCAGCAGAATGTCCATGCCGTCGCGCTTGCGGGCGCTGATGGGAATGACCTGGGCAAAGCCGAAGTGGTGGGTGAGCGTGTCGATCAGCGGCAAAAGCTGATCCTTGGCGACCAAATCGATCTTGGTGAGCAGCAGAAAAACCGGGCAGTCCAGCTTGCGAATCAGGCCGAAGAGGAACTCATCCTCGCTGGCCCAGGCGCCGTGGGCGCTTTTACGTTCGGCTGTTGCGGCGTCTGTCACACCAGTCCCAGAATCGAAATCGGAAGCGCCCGATTCTCCCGCAGCCTTTTCCAACTGCACGCGGCGCGTTGCGTCCATCAAGACCAGCACCAGATCGGGAGTCTCCAGAGCATCATAGACCTCTTGCAGCATTCTGCGGTCGAGCTGCGAGCCGGGCTTGTGGACGCCAGGAGTATCGACAAAGACGATCTGCGCCGCCGGATGCGCGCCTTTACGCGCCGGAACCTCGACCACTCCGGCAATGCGGTTGCGGGTGGTTTGCGGCTTGGCGGAGACGATGGCGACTTTTTCACCGGTAAGGGCGTTGAGCAGCGTGCTTTTACCGGCGTTGGGCCGGCCGAGAATAGCGACGAATCCAGATTTCAAAGAGCCTCCTGACTGAGTGTACGGCATTTCCGGATTCTTCAGAGAGCAATCTCATCCAATCGGCAAGCCTTCAAAGCATTGCGGGAAGAGCGAATCAGCGTGCGGGATTGTTCGACTGGCTGGAAGCGGGTTGGGCTTCGGCGGGCTCGTCCAACCGAGTGATGTGAACGCTGGTCTGAGTCTCCGGGACGACACCGTTGTTTACCTGAACGGAAACCGGCTTGCCCTGGATGAGGATGCGCGGTACGGCCTCGCCACGGGCAGGGATGCGAACACGCTGCGTAACAGCCGTTGCATCTGCGCCGGAACCGGCGCGCACTGTAACCGGAACCTCGACGGCGGCGTAGCCCGCGTTGGCGATGTGAATGGCCACCAGCCAGTAGCCCACAGATGCCGAGGTCGGATAGATGCCGTTGATGCTCAGGTCAGGCAGACCTTTGTCGGCATCGACCCAGTCGGCGAAAAACCAGGAAAGATCAGTCCGAGTGGAGGCATCTTCGATCAGTTTCTCGAGCGATCCATGGACAGTGGGATCATAGGCTCTGAGCGCTGCCGAAAGAGCCTGATCGCCCGCCAGATCACGAAGCATCCACAGGACATAGGCGGCTTTGGTGCGGTAGTAAACAGGAGAAATGGCCAGCGCAAGCGGCTGCCCGGAGCTCTGGCCTGGACTCTCCGGCTCGGCCAGCGCCAGCGCGCCACGATTGACCTCCAGTGTACTCAGAGCGGCCTCGCGTCCGTGCTGCCGCTCGACCCACAAGCTGCCCATGAAAGTGGCCAGACCCTCATTGAGCCAGGCGGGAGGAGGAGGCAGGTTGGGCGCGGTCATCCAGGCGTGGGTAAGAGCATGGACAAGAATACCGTTGAGCGCCTCCGGCGGAGCCTTTGCGTCAGGTTCGCAAAGCGGCGCGGCCAGCAAAGAGCCGGCCTCGAAGGGCGCATCCTGCGGATCGGGCAGGTCTAGCAGAACAAGCGGAGAGCTGGGCTGTAGACCGAGCCAGCCCTGCAGGAAGGGCGTGACCGCCGTGGCCGCGGTCGTCCAGAATTGCACGGCGAGATCGTTCTCCGGGAGGGTCCAGGCCATCAGGTTGGTTCCGGAATGGGCCGTGCGCGTGGCCACAAAAAGGCTGGGAACTTCAAAGCCCAGGGTCGCGCTGCCGGAGTCGGCCGTAGCCACGCCGGCTACCTCCTGGCTTTGATCGAGTGATGCGCCAGCTTCAGTAATGGTAAGCGGTACGGCGTGGCCGTTGATGACAGCAACTGTGGGAGCCTGACCGTGCGGGAACTCTACGGTGAGCCGCAGGCGAAAGCGAGCCCCGGTCAGTCGCAGCTTCTGCTTGCTCATCTCATCAAAGAGGCGTGCGCCGTCGCCCAGAAGAACGGGAGCGCTGGAGACGGGATACCAGAGGACGTTGCCAAAGCCGCGCAAGCCGGTGAAGGCCGAGCTGATCTGATCCCAGTCAGAGCGCAGGGCCGTCTGCTCAGGAGCGCCGATGGAAAGGAGCCTCTGCGAGTTTGGGACAATCAGGCCGGAGTATGAAACATCGAGTTGAAGGGATTGACCCGGAGCCAGCGGTTGCTCTAACGGAACGGCGGCTTCATGCAACTGGCCGGTGTGGTCGGCGTCGGAGTTGAGAGTGGCAACTTGAAAGGCAATGTCTTTACCATTCGCGCGGATGCGCTCCCAATGAAGCGACGAGGAGAGTTGCAATGGAATGGCGGAGAGCGGAGATTGGCCGTCATTGCGGATGCCGAGTAGGACGCGAACGGCGATCTGCCGCTCCGCTGGACGAAGATGAACGTCCAGGCCGTAGGAAGTGAAGGTGATGGCCTGGCGTTCGGCGTCTCCGACAGAGGGTTTGGCGTCTGCCGGAATGGCCGAGGCGGCGGGCGTGGTCATTCGGTCGGTGGTTTGGCCATTCTCGTCTGTGGAGCGGGAAAAGATTACTTGTCCCTTGCTGGGCTGGGCTTCCTGTTGGGTTGCGGGCGGAGCAGCAGGAGTGGTTTGCGCCTGGCTATAGCGGGCAATAAGACCGAAAACGAGCATCAAAGACAGGCAAGTTGAGAATACTGGTTTCCCACCCATTTCGCTAAAAACGCGAAATGGATGGGGCACCCAGCATTGTTGCACTGGATATTCTTGTACGAAGCATTTCTGCACGGTTCTGCCTGGAAATAACTTCATGAGCCAAGGCCTTTCTGCTTCTTTGGTTTCGACGCAGCGGCACCTGCGATAGATCCAACCTTCCCTTGGACGTTGGCAGTTGCGTTTCGACGCTGGCGGAAGGCTTCATAGAGCACTACCGCGCCGGCGGCGGAGACATTCAGCGAGCTGACGCCACCGCTCATGGGGATGCGCAATAGATGGTCGCAGGTGCGACGGACCAGATCGTGCAGCCCCGCGCCTTCGCGTCCCAGAACCAGAACGCAGTCGCCGGTAAGATCGAATTGATCGTAGTCCGAAGAGCCGCGTTCGTCCAGCCCGATGATCCAAAGATTGCGGCGCTTCAGCTCTTCCAGCGCGCGCACCAGATTTACCACGCGCGCAATGCGCAGATGCTCCGTTGCCCCGGCGCTGGCCTTGACCGCCACCGGGCTGATTGGAGCCGAGCGCCGCTCGGTCAGCAGCACACCATCCACCCCCGCGCCGTCGGCCACACGCAACAGAGCGCCCAGATTCTGAGGGTCTTCCACTCCGTCCAGAGCCAGCAAAAGCCGCGGCGCATTCGGTTTGACTGGCTCAAAGAGATCCTCAATGGTAAGAAACTCCTGCCCGTGAACCAGCGCCACCACGCCCTGATGCGCGGATGTCTGGGCCATCTGCGTCAACTGCTCGCGCCCCTCTTGGCGTACGCGCACACCGCTCTCGCGGCAGAGCGCCACCAGCTTCTCCAGGCGAAGATCGTCTCGCTCGCGCGCCACCAGAACGTGGTCAAAGCGCCGCCGTCCGGCCTTGAGCGCCTCTTCCACCGGATGCAACCCATACAGAACTTCCATAGTTACTAGTGTAGAAGACTCGTGAAGAGAGGCGCGCAGCGGTTCAATTGCCAGCAGGCTTTTTACCAGGGTACGGAAGCCATTCAGTGGAACGCCGGGTAGCTCCGTATACCGTCAAAATAGGCCATGGAAATGTGATGCTTACCTCCATAGCCACTGCTAAGGCATTTACTAACTTACAGCCATCTCCGTTTACATCAATTGAGTTGGGATGGCAACCATGTTTCGTTTGATAAATCAGGTCAGCGCCACCGCCCGTCAAGGAAAGGCCAATAAGAGTGTAGATTTTTCCGGGCGTTGTCCAATGGCGGTGAGGATACATTTGCGTCGAGGACGCCGTTTGACCATCATAATCCGCGCGCATATCCTCGTAACTGAAAGATGCGTTCGATTGCCGCGCCAGTTCGTTGAAGGGTATGGGATCCTGAGCTGTACAGGGCAAAGTTAAGGCTAACAAAGCCATTACCAAAAGAATGCCACTCAAACCTTTCATGCGTGTCCCTTCCAGAGATATAGCTTTTTCAGAAACAAACCTGAGAATACCATACACGCACCAGTGTACAGACCGCATATTTTGGTCATTCCTTCTAAGCAGGTGCGGGCAAGCAGATCCGCACGCAAGACTGTAAGTCAGAGACGGCGCTGGAAAATTGAGAGCACCTTAAAGGCCGTTTCGATAACTAATTTTTATGGGCGAGTTTGTTCTGGACTTGAGCACTGTTCAATGCGGGCTTGACGGTGGCAGCGGCTTTGACTTGAACGGGTTGGGCTTGCAAGACAGAATGCACCAGCGGCTTGCCGACCGGCGGAGGGGTTGACGGCTTGGCGGGCGTTTCCGCGGAGGCCTTCAATGCCGTGCTGCTATCTTGATCGCCGAGAAACTTCTCATCGTCTTTGCCAACAATGGCGGTGCGCATCAGCGTCATCCAGATAGGCAGCGCGGCCTTGGCTCCGGTCTCTTTTTCGCCGAGCGACTGGCGATTGTCAAAGCCCACCCAAACACCGCAGGTGACGGAGGGCGAAAAGCCAAGGAACCAGGCGTCGGTGTAGTCGCTGGTGGTTCCCGTCTTGCCGCCCAGGGGGTGCTTGAGCTGAGCGGCGGCCGCACCGGTGCCGTGCGTGGTAACGGCTTGCAGCAGCGTCATCATGGTACGGGCAGTTTCCTGGTCGATCACCTCAGTCACGGCAGGCGGCTCTTCCCAGAGCGTGATTCCGTCAGCGTTCTCCACCTTGCGGATCAGACGAGGCGCAACACGAATTCCGTCGTTGGGAAAAACCGAGTAGCTGGCCACCTGCTCCTGAAGAGTGATTTCAGCCGCGCCCAATGCAACCGGCAGATAGGCGGGAATGTTGGAGGTGACGCCAAAACGGTGCGCCAGATCAATGACCTTGTGGATGCCCACGCGCGCCGCCAGTTTGAGAGCGGGGATGTTGCGTGACTCGGCAAAGGCGGCGGTGATGGTCATGGCTCCTTTGTAGTCATTTTCGTAGTTGTGCGGTGTGTAACCGCCAAAGCTGACCGGTCCATCGACGATTTTGTCGTCCGGCTGAACACCGTCTTCGATGGCCGCGGTGTAGTCATAAATTTTGAAGCTCGATCCGGTCTGTCTTTCCGCCTGTGTGGAGCGGTTAAATTCGGAGATCGCGTAATCTCTCCCGCCCACCATGGCGAGCACGTCTCCCGTTGTGTTGTCCATGGCCATCAGAGCGCCCTGCACGCCGGAGTCCTGCTCCAACGTACCCCGGAGCAAGGGCTTGCCTGAAACGGTTTCGGCGGGCGCAAGGTGAACGTAGATCAGATCTCCGGGCTTGACCAGCGCATCGGCATAGTGTTGGCCGGTCCACTTCCAATCGTCGGGCAGCAGCAGAACTTCACTCTCCCCCACGCGGGCATGAATCTCCAGCGGCAGGACGCGGGTGACCAGAGCGTGCACATAGTCGCCGGGGCTGGTCTTAAGCGCCCAGTCCGGATGCTTGTACTCCTCCAGTGTGCTGCCCATGGAAAGCACATTTTCCATATGTCCAGGACCGCTTTCGCCAACCCAGCCGTGGCGTCGCTCGTAAGTGGCCAGGCCATCCACCACAGCCTGATTGGCAACCTTTTGCAGGTCCAGATCGAGCGTGGTTTCCACCTTCAGGCCGGCCTCATGCACCTGCTCCGCGCCAAAGCGTTTTTCCAGCTCCTGACGAACCTCCTCCTCAAACCAGGGCGCAACCGACATCTCCGGCTGAGCGACGTGCAAACCCAGCGGAGTATTGCGCGCCTGCTCGGCCTGTTCGTGGCTGATGGCTTTGTCCTGCTCCATCTCGGTCAGCACCAGATTGCGGCGGCGGAGTGCCTTTTCCGGATTGAGCAGTGGCGAGTAGGCGACCGGCCCTTTGGGTAGTCCGGCGAGAAGTGCGGCTTCAGTAAGGTTAAGATCTTTGGCGTGCTTGCTGAAGTAAAACTCCGAAGCAGCCTCAAAGCCGTACATTCCGCTGCCTAGATAAATTTGATTGCCATAGAGGGTAAAAATCTGCTCCTTGGTGAAGGATCGCTCGATCTGGATTGCCAGATATGCCTCTTGAATCTTGCGCGTGGCGGTGCGCTCGGAGGAAAGAAAGAGGTTGCGAGCCAGTTGCATAGTCAGCGTGGAGGCGCCCTGCGCGCGTCCATGACTGCGAATATCGTGCCACGCGGAACCGGCGATGCGAAAGACATTGATGCCCCAATGCGACTCGAAGCTCTTGTCTTCAATCGAGATGACCGCCTGGCGCAGCACCGGCGCAAAATCATCGTAGTTGACCACCTCGCGCCGCTGTAGCGCAAAGGAGCCAATGATGCGCCCTTTCTGGTCGTAGAGATCGGTGGTGGTGGAAGGCCGGTAACGCTCCAGATCGTGGATTTCAGGTAAATCGGCGGAGTAAACCAGCGTCAGTCCGGCCAGCGACCCGGTAATGACGGCCAGCAGCAGCAGCGCGGCAAGGGTGAACTTGCCGGCCAGCTTGCGCCGATGCGGCGACGGCTCCGGTTCAAGCCGGTAGCTCCGGCCAAGGCCGCGCGGCGCAAACGGCTCGATGGGAGGTTCAACCAATTAAATCAGGCCTCGCGGGGCTTCTCATTACTATGCTTGCACGAGAATGCCCCATGCCCAAGGCTAGCACGGGAGCGCTGTGAATAAGCGCGCGGAACGGCTCTTGCGTACCCGATCCTGCAAGGGGCGGAATTGCGGAGCGGGTGTGGGAATGAGAGGATGCGCTACAGATTGAACAGCTCCCGCAGCCGCCGGGTTTGCGCGCGGCTCACCGGGATCTCGGTCTGCTTTTTGTCGTTCATACGCAACTGGTAGCTGGATTTGAACCACGGGACCACTTCGCGGATATGGTTGATATTGACTACAAAGCCGCGATGGGCGCGCCAGAATAGGGCTGGATCGAGCAAATCGAGTAGTTCCTCCAGCGTGCGGCACTTCGACGAGCCTTCAAAGCTCTGCGTCACCACGCGAATCACGCCCTCGTCGATGGCCGCGTAGCAGATCTCTGCCTGATCGACGAGCAGCAGCCGGCTCTGAGCCTGGACAATGAGCTTATTGGGCAACTTGGCCGGTTGCGGCGCGCCCTGCGGGCGATTGAGCAGGCGCAGCAGTGACTCGATTTGCGACTCCGGCAGCGGGCTGGCCACGCCATTCACGGAGTTACCCGATAACCGCTGGCGCACGCGCTCGACGGCCTGCTCGATGCGCGCACGGTCAAAGGGCTTGAGCAGGTAGTCAACGGCGTTCACGTCAAAGGCGCGCACGGCGTACTGGTCGTAGGCCGTGGCAAAGACAAACTGCGGCAACTGTGCGGTTGCCTCGTTCGCTTTTGCCCTGCATTCGAGTAGCTTTTCGATCACCGCAAAGCCGTCCAGCCCGGGCATTTGAACGTCGAGGAATACCACATCCGGTTGGTGCTCCTCGATCAGATCGAAGGCTTCGATACCGTTCGATCCCTGCGCCAGAACCTCCACTCCGCCCACCTGCTCCAGCAGATAGGCAAGTTCCTCGCGGGCCAGTTCTTCGTCGTCGATAATGAGCGCGGTGAGAAGCATTGGATTTGAACTTAGATTGTAGGCAGTGATGGATCGAAGACGCAACCACCCCTTCGCCAAGTAATCTCTGGTCCCTGATCCCTGCTTTATTCGCCCATCACCCGCAGCCGCGCGGGCATATGGTCTGAAGCCAGCTCATGACCGCAGTTGGTGCAGAACTGATCCGTGGTGCGGACGGTGCGGAAGCAATGGCCGCAGTTGGCGGTGAGGCGGTAATCGCACTGTGGGCAGAAGTGGAAGTCGCTCTGCACGTGCGTAGAGCAAGCCGGGCAGCGCGAAACCTCGGGCTGGCGCAGCAGGAAGTACAAGACAGCACCGATGCCTCCGGGCATCACCAGGCAAATCGCCATCCAAAGGCGCGAACTCATCGCCCGCCGCGGCGCATCCTTGCTGACGTAACCCACCATCAGGAAGTATAGCGAAACCAGCAATCCAAAGGAGAGATTGAAGTAAATGCGCAGGCCAAGCGGCGGCATATGCTGCTGCGTCTTGGGCAACACCAGCCAAAAATAGTATTCGAGAATGGCAAAGGCCGTAACGGCCACAAAAATCGACCACACCGGAATCAGAAGCGGGTCTTCGTTGACGGAGATAGATTCTGGATTTCGCATAAGCTATCCCTCTCTCAGAGGTGCATTCAAGAGATCAACTGTGCTTGACCTCGTATTGAATAGGACGGAGGAGGGAATCGGGAAGTTGCGCCCGCAAAGGAAAGAATGTAAGGAATTTACTCAGGGTTTGCGGCGCATCCATCCAGCCAGCACCGCCGAGGCAAGCACTGCCGCGCCGAGAAAGGAGATCAACACGCTCAACTGCCCCATCAGGCCAGCCAGATGCTCTTCTTCAATCACGGTTTCAGCGATCCACCAGACCAGCGGGCCCAGCACAAAGGCCAAAACCAAGGCGACGGCCAAGGCGATAGAGCGGCAATGCTTCCGCTCGGCCTTCTGTTCCTGCATCACGCCCTGTGAGGCGATCACCACGCGGCGGGTACGATAGGCCACGGCGCACTCCCGGTCGGCCTGCTTCCCGGCCAGAGCCGAGAGCAGTTCACGGTCTGCATCCTGGCTCTCAGCAGTCTTCATACAGCCCTCGGAGCCAGATCCGCCGATGCAGAGCGAGCCGCAATCTCCGCGCCAAAGGCGCTATTGGCCGAACCACAGGCGGCCAGCTTGGGCTTGATGGCGGCCAATCCGCGATAAAGCCTTGATTTCACAGTAGAAAGCGGCGCGCGCGTCACCTTGGAAATCTCATCCAGCGAAAGGTCTTCGTGGAAGCGCAGCACCAGCACCTCGCGGTAGAGCGTGTCGAGCTGCATCAGCGCGCCGGCAATCCGCTCTCGATCTTCCAGATTGGAGAAGCGGTCAAAGGGCGTGGGCTCGTCTCCGGCGACTTCAAAACTCATGGGCCGGTCGTCTTCGCCGCCGCTCTCAAAGAGTTCGTCCAGGCTGGACATGGTCTTCTTGCGCCGCAGATCGATGAGCAGGTTGCGCGCGATGGTAAAGAGCCAGGTATCAAAGCGCGCCTTGCCGTTGAACTGCCCGCCGCGCACCAGAACCCGCATCCAGACCTCTTGAAAGAGATCCTCGGCCACCTCGCGGTTGCCGGTCAAGTAGAGCAGATAGCGCATCAG
This sequence comes from uncultured Occallatibacter sp., assembly GCA_964644105.1. GTDB lineage: Bacteria > Acidobacteriota > Terriglobia > Terriglobales > Acidobacteriaceae > Telmatobacter. The sequence goes on from CAZXVX010000010.1 coordinate 23,824, forward strand.
CCGATGTTGATGGCGCACAATCAGCTGATCCAGCAGCCCGGGATCCTGGCGCTTGAGCCCCTCGGCTACGGCCAAATTCTCTTGCCGCGCCAGTTCATCGGCTGCGGAGGCCGAAGCTATTCCGAAAAATGGGCGAACAAAGGCAACTGTACTCATCTCATTCCATTAGACGCTAGAATTGCTCTCCGAGCCGCAGGAAATTAGTTTCTGACCGAAAGAAATCTCCGTAGGTAATAAAAACGCGTCGATCTGTCCAGAAGTTGTCCAATATGAATCTTCGGTGCCCCATTCTTTGAGCGTTTTTTTCAGAGGGTGGGAGACGGTGAACACTATTGTCGCCCGTAAACAAAAACTTTAACCCTTCCGCGCCACGTGCAACGCCTCTTCGATGGCCTTGGCGGCGCGGCGCTCGCGGGACTCAACGCTCTGATAGCCGAAGATGCCCAGCAGGTGCCCGCGCCGTTGCGTCGCCGTCATCGCCTCCCACCCCTGGCGCGCCAAAGGCTGGCGCTGAAAGGCAGCCTGCAGAATCGGCGGCGGCTCAATCTCACCCTCCAGCGTCAGCATCAGCCGTTCGGCCATCCGCTCCGCGCGCTGCTGGCGGGCTTCCATGCTCTTCGGCTCAGTGACCCAGGCTGCGATCTCCTTGCGATTCGAGTAACTCAGCTTGGCGAACCACTTGGGCAGCCGCCGATCGCTTTTCATGGCGCGAACCAATTCCGGAACCACTAGGGCAACTCGCTCCTCCAGGTCCGGTTCGAGGGAAATTTTTACCTTGTCGCCGATGGCAACTTTCGCCGCAGCCAGCATCTGCTTGTTGACCATGAGCATGCGGCCTTTCCCGGGGCCGGAAAAGAGCGATGTGCGGAAGGCGAATCCGCCGCCTTTGCTCTCGGCGGAGGAGATTTCGCCGCGCACTCGCACACCCCGCCGCTCCGGCCAAACCTCGGCTGGGTCAAAGGGAATCCGCGCAATCACCCATTGGAGCCGGGACTGGTCCGGCTCAAGCAGCGCGGTAAACGATTGGATGCGGTTCGAGGTCATGGGCCTCATTCTTCCTGCTACTTGGCCGTGCGTAGCTGCATCAGCATTCAAAACAATGAATCATCCGCGCACATCGGCGCCGGACTCGTAAAACCTTGCTCGGTTCTCAATCATTGGGCCTCTCCTTTCGCGTGAGCCGCCGCAATTCCATTGAGGCAAGAAGCCGGAGGATTTCCCAATTGCTGCTTCAAATCAGGCCAATACTCACTCTGCGTGAGTTGTCCACAAAACTCTCCTAGAAATTCTTCTTTGCCGGACTTTTTAGCTGGCCATACGGCATCCACAAGCTTCCAGGCCCAATCGGCTTGCCCACCGTAGATCAAGTTCAGCATAGGCTCCCATAATTGTGGTCCAGTATAGTATTTTTCAAAAGGCGCGTCTGGCGCAAATGCTTCACGCGCCTTTGGAATGAAATCTTGTTGCCATTCCTGCTCAGTTGGTGCATGGATAAGCATCTTTTTAAGGTCCAGTTGAAAGACCAGATTTCCTTTTGTATCAGACACAGGTTTAAGAATCAGCTTTGGCATCGGCGAACATAAATAGCACGCATGCCAATATGCAAAAGGCTCATCCCACGTAATAAAGTAATAAGTTCCATCCTCCATATTTCGCTCAAAATGGGCAGCATCATTGTCGCCTGTATCCAGGGTTGAGATCAATCTAAACTTAGGTTCTAATTCAAACAATAAAACAGAGGTGCAACAATGTGCGCCTCCGCTGTAATAAAAGGCAATCATATTCGGGTGGTCGCGTCCCGTTACATCTGTTCCATGTGGGATGCCGGGGACATTGTACTTAAGCTGAGCTTTCTGACCAAGGATGAATTCTCCGCCTTCTTCTACCTCGCGAAAAACAACCTTTCCTGCATGCAAAACCTCAAGACAAGCGGATTCATTCTTCAGTGTCAATTCCTGATATGTCTTGAAAATATAGCCGTTTATAGAAACAAAATGTTGATGGAATTTTGGAGAGCATGATTTGCCAGGTAGATCGACTTGTGCACAGAGAAACTGCGGAGCCATAGCAACCACCGCAATTGTTGTTAATAAAAAAGCTCTCCAATCATGCCGCAAAAAAATCATTCGAATTTTCCTCGGTCCATCTGCATAAGTCAACAATTAACAAGGTAACTTAAAATCTTAGAACTTTGCCTCAAAGTCATTGAATCGTCGCTCCAGCTCCCACTGTGCTGCGGCTTTTTCGCTTGTGTCCAGGAAGGCCTTGCAGCCGGCGGATGGCTTTGTTGTGCCGAGCGGTTGCATTTTGCAGACGGCGGCGGGGGTGGCGAAGGCGTCCGGCGCGGCCCAAAGGCTTGCTCCAGAAAGGAAGCTATGCTCCATGCCTGTGCGGGCCAGTTGCTTCAGGTCGGCGTAGCTGAGGTGATAGTCAAGGGCGGCGCGGACATACTCGGTGGTCAAGTCGATGCGGCTGACGCCTTCATCGTCTGTCGAAAGCGCCACCGGCACGTGCGCGGCGCGGTAGAGTGGAAAGGGGTGATGCGCGCCCTTCACTCCCAGAATTCCCTCGTTGGAAGAGAGATTGATTTCAACCATCACGTGCCGGGCGGCCATCTCCTTGAGCAGGGCGAGAGCGTCGTCCTCAAAGGCAACATCGACGCCGTGCCCGATGCGCTGGGCGTGGCCAAGTTCGACGGCCTGGCGGATGTGAAAGCGCAGGCCCTCCGGCGGCACAAGGCCGAGCGCCAGTTCGCCGGCATGAAGGCTGATCGGCACCTGGGGATAGACGGAGTGCAAGTAGTCAAGCATCTTCATCTGCAGCGTGTAGTCGCGCATGGAGACGACGCCGTCCTCGGGCATGACGAAGTTGATGCCGACAAAGCCCGGCTCATGAGCCTCGATGCTGGCCTGAATGGTTTCAAAGCCGAGCAGCGTCTGCGCAAAGACCTGCTCGGGCGCAAAGCCGCGCAGAATCTGGTAGATGTAACGAACTTGAACCTGGCAGGCGAGAGCGGCTTGCGGCGTGCCGCAATGCTCAATCTGACGGCGCTGGGCCTCGACGGAGCGAACAGCTTCGCGGTCGCTGGCAACCTCGTCGCGCAGGCCGAGGGCGAGCAATTTTTGGCGGTACTCGGCAAAATCCTGGCCCATGGGGTTCGCGGCGGCAAGGGCGGCAGCGTGCGCAAAAGCGGGTGTTTCCATCAGCTCGAGATACTGCTGGTTTTGCGCGGCGGCGCGGCTCGCCACCTCATCCACCCATTCGCCGGTGTGGCTTTTGCTCAGTCCGCCAAAGCGGTCGAAAGTTGAGAAAAACTGGTCGTGGCCGCTCAAGCCCGGCGTAGGCACAAAACTGCGCATCGAGAAGGCATTGATCAGGTGGTCGTAAAGCGCCTGATTGGCTGGAACTTGCGCAGCCGGCACCAGCGGCGGTGTGCATGGCGGCTTGGCAAAACTCAGCGCTGCCGGGTCCACGCAAACGCCATCCTCGCCAGCATCTCGGATAAATGTCTCTGCATAAACCGCGCCTGAGAGGTGAACATGAAGATCGGCACCTTTCGGAAATAGTACAAGAAAGGCACGCAGTGCCAGCGGACCGGATTGCGCGGCCTTCTGATAGGCGTAAGCGGCGCGACCTTCGGGCGTGTGCGCCTGGGCCACAAGGCAGGCTGATGCAGCTGTAAAAACAAAACAGGCAGCGAGGCAAACACGGATGCGCATGATGCTTTTTAGTGTAGTGCAGCGCCGCTAAGAACTTCCATGCTTAAAATGGAAACCTCTTTCCGACGGAGAATTTCGTGGAAGAAGTTTCCTGTCACGTAGAATTCTTCTCATTCCTGCTTCTTCAAATCAACCGGCGGCGCAATTCTTTTCGCCTTCGTTCGGACACCAGCCAACGGCTTGGAGTGCCGCTCTGCGCTAACCAGAGTCTTCCGCGGCAGAGCTTTCTTCATACTCGTTTTAGCAGTGGGGGCATTGGTCGTCGGCGGTTGCACTGTACATACGGCTGGAACAGGCTTGGATCGATGCAGGGTTGGCTTAGAGCCAGCGCGCCGAAGATTAGAATGAACAATTACCTTTGGGAGGATCACCACCGCATTCGTTGCGGGAGGAGCCGTTGACGGTCCTGCGACAGAAACCGCCGGAGCAAGTATCGGAGTTGCTTCCACTGGAGCTTTGACTGGGGCAACCGTAACCGCTGCAACCGTTACCTCCGGCGGCACAACATGAGGAGCAACAGGTGCTACTGGCGCCTCTTCGGAAAGACCTGCCGTTGCCGCCGATTTTGTGAGGGTAAACGGCGATCTGACCGTAATCGACACACCCGTCCTGAGTTTTTCAGCTTGGTTTTTCACAAAGACCGTGAAGACACCCGGCGTCTCTTCCGCCGAAACCGGACCGCACAGATTGGGCGCGCTGAGGCCGTCGCGGCGAATCAACTCGACGCTGAAGCTGGTTTTGCGGGGATTCGATTGGCAGAGCGGCATTGAGCCGACCCAGACCTGGAGCCAGGGAAGATTGGCCAACTGCCTGGGCAAACGCGCGTTGCCCATAGAGTCAGTAAGCACTTCCTCACGGTAAAGTTGGTCATGCAGATCACTCTGGTCATAACCGCCGAGTAGCACCAGATGAAGGTTGCTGAGCGGCATACCATTGATTCCGCCAACAATCCGAACCGTGATAGGCTCGTTGTGGACCACTGGAAAGGTTTCATCCGCAAAGCAAACAGAGGCGGTGAAGAAGGTGATTCCCGCAGCCAGGAAGATGGAACGAGGATGGATCATGAGTTGCACCTAAAAAGACTATCGGCGCAACGGATTACACCTAGAGTTCTCTAATGATTGATCCCGTCCGGAAGTTTTGAAAGACTGTTCCCCAGCCATTCCGCGCTTTCTGTGGAATGGATGGGAAGGAATGTTGCATTTCTTCGGACCGGATCAATAGGATAATCAACGCCGTCCCGCGCAAAATATCAAATCGCACGGAGGATGCGCGCCGGCAGGCTGAAGAGCGCACCCACCAGCTCGAACACGCCACCTACGACGATTCCCACCAATCGAAAGGGTAGCAAGATCAGCCAGATCAGCGGAAACAGCACCAGCGCCGCGAGCGCCAGCGGCCAGCACAACACCAACAAAATGCACCACAAGAAAAACTTGAGCATCCTTGACCGCCTTTTGCGCAGGAAATTTACTCCCGCTTGAACTCTTCAGTACTACGAAAAACCGTCGCAAACAGTTCCGAAACTGAAAGTGCCTCACGACAGTTTCATCAAAATTTTCTTCCGTTAACCAGCCAGTTGCCTGGAAGAACGAGGAATGCGGGTTCCGAGGTGAATGCCGTTAAAATGGAAGTAGGTATCGGCGCGGGATTAACTTTCAGGAAGTTTCATCGCCCGGATGGCGAAATTGGCAGACGCAGCGGACTTAAAATCCGCAGGCCGCAAGGCCGTGGGGGTTCAAGTCCCCCTCCGGGCACCAAGTAACTTTAAAATCAACTATTTCACTATGCAGCTAACCTTCTGGCGTATTCACTCTTGAGGCTGAGGAGGCTATGCAGTTCAGGAGGCGCTGAAACAGCAGCGCAATTCGACCTCTCCTGCACGTCCGTTCGATGCGAAAAATCAAGGCCAAAATCTGCCTGTGAATCTCCCGACTGAGACCCTTACCCGAAACCGGCTCAAGCTTTGGCCGCGAATGGCGACTCTGGCCACATCGTAGGGATCAGTTTTGCCAAGCAAGTTGGCGCCACCATAATGTGAAAAAGCTGCACGGAAACCCGCCTTTTGCGCCGCTTGCCGTGTATGATTCGTGAAACTGAGCTTAGCGCCGACCGGATAGGCCAGCAAGTTGGCTTCGATGCCAAGTTGTTCCTTCAATATTGCGCGTGATCTGCATAGCTCCTCGTATTGCTGTTCCGGTTTCAACTGGCTGAGCACTTGGTGAGAATGCGTGTGAGATCCGATTGCCATGCCATTTCTGGCCATCTCCCTTGCCTCGTCCCAATTCAAAAATCGCCGCAAGTGTTCCGGCGGATCTTCTCCTTTCGCCTCTTCCGCCAGTTCACCAATAAAGCGAGCTGGGTCGGCATTATCAGGCCTTTTGTAGGACTTCAAGATAGCTCGCAAGCTCAACGACCGGCCGTTCTTATCCAAATCGACAGCCAAGTTAGCCGGATAGCGGAGTGAGAACCGGCGTCTTTGCGCCGTCTTTACCAGATAGGCAATATGGTCCCACCATGGAACCTGGCAACTGCCAACCAACCCAGTAGCTAGAAAGAAGACACTTTGCATGCCGTGCGAGCAGAGAATAGGATAAGCGATTTTGTAGTTATCCAGATAACCATCGTCGAAAGTGATCAACACACGGCATTGGTGATCTTTCACTCTCATTGAGCCGTCAATAAAAGATAGGGCCTCTTCTGGAGTCACCGGCGAAAGGTGTCGCTTCAGATAAGAAATCTGTTCGTTAAATTGATCAGCGCTCGTTGAAAAAACATTTGGATCAAAAATATCATCATCCGGGTTGCCTATACGATGGTAGTTTAATACCAGGAGTGAATCTTTCAACGGAAGGCGAGAGAGCACAAATGAAGTTCCGCTCCAAAGCAATCCGTGCGCCAGTAACTCGCGTTTTCCACCGAAACTTTGACGTCCTGTCATCGCGACTCAATCATAGCAGAAACTCAGTTCTAACTGACTACAGCCAACTTGCGCTGGGTCGCGACTTTCAAATCCTACTTAGGCGAACAAATCTCACTGCGGACATTGCAAAAAGATAACTCTGAACCATGACTGATTCAACACAAACTCTTTCAAAATACCGCCGTGGGCGCATCAAAACAAGGCATTATCGCCAGAAAGCTGAAACAGAAAATTCGGAGACAACGTGAGCTTTCACTTTAGAGTTTTCTTGCACACGGTGCAGGAGCTTCCAATTGCGGGGCCAAATCTCTTGTGCAATGGCCGGACTTGATCTTGAATCGCGACTTTACCCCGAAGGCGTAACCGCCACCGTCACTGGCCGCGCCACCATCGTCGGCCGGACCAGTTCGGCCGGCCAAACATACACCGCCAGCCGCCGCGAGTAATGAAGCACTGGCTCCTGCTCTGGCAGTTGAATTCCCAGCACCGATGCCAAATCATTTTGCTCAATTACTGCTTCAGCCTCCTCCAGCATCGAGGAAACGTGATGAAGATTGGCTCGGATCGGCTGACCATCCCGGTTACTGGAAAACAGGCAGTAGCGCTCCATCAGGAAGTATTCCAGCGAGCCTGCCCCGTACTCCATCAGCCGCCGCGACGGACCCATTCCCCGATAGCGCGCGCTAAAAGCCACCTGTCGCTGGCTCAACCGTCGACGGCTATAAAAAGAGAACTCACGCTCCGAACGCTGCTCCATCCTCATCTGCGACCAGTGATAGGGTAACGAATAAAAACTCCGCCCCACCCCCACTGCCAGCAGGTTACTGGCGTCCAGCGAAAGGCAAAAAACTCCCGGCGTTCCGCTGCTCTCCTCCTTGACGTAGGTGCGCAAACTCAAATCAGGAAAGCTGCGCACCCCCGGAATGGTTGGAATTCCCCGGACTTTAATCCGGTCCATCCAGAAGGGCATGATTCCCAGCCACGCAGAGCCATTAAACAAGTCCAACTGCAAGCCTTCGGGAATCAGATGGGCTAGTGACGAGGCTGGCACCGGCCAGTGGGCGAAGAGCAGGTCGTTCCAGCGCTGTTTCATTCGCCAGCGGCCAGAGGGCAAGGGCCGTGGCTTGTGCGACGTGCGTACCAGATATTCCAGCATGACCGTTTTGCTCCTAAATTGCCTTGTCCTTGCCTGCCCGGACTTGTTGGAGGGTTTTCTGACTGGCCGCCTGCCCGGTTGGATGCAACCAACCGCGCAAGGGATGCAAAGCACAATCCGCCCCGATGTCGTATTCTGTTCGCAAGTGCTTACAAATGTCCAGTGAATCTTTTATGCCTCCCGGCGCCCGCAATCAGACAGAGGTCTTCGCCGTGCATGGCGCGGACCCAGAGGTGCTGGCCTACGCCATGGCCAAGTACTCCCGCTCCGCACTTTCCATGCGCGAATCGCTTGCCGAGATCAGCCGCCAGCGCGCCGAGCAGTTTCTGAACACTTTTTATTTCCAATACGGTCACCGATCCATCGCCGATCTGGCGCACGTCGCCATGGCCATTGAGCGGCTCAGTCTGCTGGCCGCAATCGTGCTGGTGGACGAGCAGCGCTGGGATGGCCAGGAACGCTCTACGCGCTACCAGAACTTTCTCAAATCGGGATGGTTTTTTCCGGATTTCGGCGCAGATTCCACTTCGGCACAGATCTATTCCGAGACGATCACCAATCTTTTTGCCGTCTATCAGAAGACTACCGCCGAGGTCTTGGAGGCTCTGCGCCGCCGTGTTCCCTGCCCGGAATCGATGAAGCCGGAGGCCTACGAGCGCACCCTCAAAGCGCGCGCCTTTGACGTAGCCCGCTATCTGCTGCCGCTGGCCACCAACACTTCTTTGGGCCAAATCACGAACGCCCGCACGCTGGAGACTCAAGTCTCTCGCCTGCTCTCCCATCCTGTCGCCGAAGTGCGCGACCTGGGCGCAAAGCTGCGCGAAGCCGCCATAGGCCCCGCCTGGAACGTCAACGCCCAGGCCGGAGAAGAAATTGTCGAAAAAATTGATGAGACGGATGCGGAGCTGGCTGCTGAAGCCGCCAACTTGCTGACCCGCCAAGTCCGCAGTGCGCCTACACTTGTGAAATACGCTCAGCCCAACGACTACGAAATCCAAACCCGCGCCGAACTCGCCCAAGCTGCAATCGAACTGCTGGCCAAGCACCCCATTGCCGCAGCGCCGGTCGTCGATCTAGTCGAACCTACAGAAAGCCTTGAAGTTGAGTTAGCCGCCACGCTGCTGTATTCAGCCAGCCACCACCCCTACCGCCAAATCCGCGACCTTGTCGCCGCGCTCCCCGAATCCCGCATCAATGAAATCATTGAGCTAGGCCTGCGCCATCGCGGACGCCACGATGAGGCTCTGCGAGCCTTCCACGCTGGAGCGGCCCTGCGCTTTGACATTCTCATGGACATTGGCGGCTTCCGCGACATGCACCGCCATCGCCGCTGCACGCAGATCATTCAGCCCTTCACGTCGCTGCATGGCTACGAAACGCCAACCTGCGGCGATCTTGGCCCGGACGTGAACATTCTCGCTGAAGCCGGCGTTCTGGCTGGCTTTCAGTCCGCCCTCGACCGCGCTCACTCCGCCAGCGCCCGGATCGCCGCCAAGCCCGCACCGGAGGCCGCCCAGTCCGCTCTCTATCTGCTGCCGCTGGCTACACGCATCCGCTCGCTCTTCAAGATGGACTTCGCCGAAGCTCAATACATCATTGAACTGCGCAGCGGCCCCGCCGGCCACTTTAGCTATCGCCGCGTCGCCTGGGAGATGTTTCTGGCCCTTCAGCGCCAGCATCCGTCGCTCGCCGCGCATATCCGCGTCACCGACTTCACCCGCCCCATCGACCTGCTCCAGCGGTAAGTAGTCATAGGAAGATATGGGTACCCCAGCCTCGCCGCGTCATTGTTTTTCGCGGCAAGGTTGGGTTAACTCGAAGTTCGTATGATAGGAACGGTAAGAATGCATTAGAGTGAATTACATGAAGAACGCGAGGATTTTTCTTGCTTTTGCCTTGATAGCTGCGGCTTCTGTTGCCAGCTCTCAAGCGCCTGCTCCGCTGCGCCAACCTGAATTAGTCATCCTCGATACAGATATAGGAGACGACATCGATGATGCCTTTGCGCTGGCGCTGGCATTACATAGTCCAGAATTGAAGATTTTAGCGATTGACACGGCTTTCGGAGAAACAGAACTGCGAGCACGATTGGCGAACCGGTTCCTGGAAGCAGTTGGGAGGGCAGATATTCCGGTTGGCGTGGGGATATGGTCACCGCACAATAATGTTTTTACGCAGGCTGCATATGCTGAAAATGGTCCGGAACTCTGGCATCCGGAAGCGGTTGATGTCCTGCTCAAACAGGTTCGGATGCATCCGGGTCAAATCACGCTAATTGCCATTGGACCCTTAAATAATATCCAGGCGGCCATTGAACGCGATCCGGCGACATTTCGCATGCTCAAGCGGGTGGTGCTGATGGGTGGCAGCATCTATCGTGGCTACGACAGCAGGGATGGCGCGCACCGTCCACCTGACGCAGAATGGAATGTCAGCCGCGATCCAGCTGGGTTGCGGGCGCTCTTGGCTTCTGGCGTGCCGGTCTTTATGATGCCTCTCGACTCGACGCAAATTCATCTTGAAACGCCGGAACGGGAGAAGATCTTTTCGCATGGTTCTCCGCTCACCGATCAACTGACACTGCTCTATCACCAATGGCTGAGCAATTCAGAGGGCCATTCGCCCACGCCCACTCTCTTCGATCCGGTGGCTGTGGCCTATGCAATTCGTCCTGAGTTGTGTCCGACTACGCCGCTCCGCATTGAGGTGGACGACAAGGGCTTTACCCGGCCTGTGGAAGGAGCGCCGAACGTGCAAGTTTGCCTTCAATCGGATGAGAAAGGTTTTCTGAATTTTCTGATGGACCGAATTGCCGGAGAAAAAGTTCACTGAGGATTGTTGATTTGATTCAGTTAGTAATCTCTGCCGCCGGCCAGCGATAATGCCCTGCCGCGCGCTCAGGATGAAACTCTTCCAGTGCAATCAACTCCACGCCGCGACCGATATTATGCACCACCTGCTTCTGCGTGCCCGCGCTCACCACAATGCCCACGTGCGGCAGCCGCGCATCCAGCATCCAGGTTAGAATATCGCCCACCTCGATTGCCTTGGGGAAACCGTCCCCCGGCGTCGGCTTCTCCGCAGCCCACAGCCGCGCCCCGGTTCGCGTCCAATAAGTTTCCAGATTCAAAACCCGCCGATGGTCGATATTCGCATCCGGCCTGGTCATGCCCCACTTATCCAATTGATGATAGGCTTTGAAGTCCTTCACCATGTCTTCATGCACCAGCTTTTGCAGGTCGAGGCCCAGCCCATCGCGGGCGGCGCGAATCACCACATCCGCGCAAACACCGGTCGAGCGCGGCACATCGCCGTTAGGATAGCTCAGCTTGGTGTAAGTGGGATCGTAGCCAGTGGTCACGCCCAACTGAGTCAGCGCCGCGGCGGCCAGCTTTTCGCCATTCGTCTGAGCCGCCGCCGAAAGCCGCACGGCTGCCAAACCAAAGGCCGCCAAACCGCCTAGAAAATCGCGCCGCCGCATGATTTAGCCCTCTAGCGAATCTCGTAAACCGTGCTGCCGTGCGCAGGCAGAGTCACCGTCACTTCCTTCGACTCTTTGAAGCCTTCCTCGTTCCGGAGATTCTGTGCGTTGTGCTTGCTGCCATCCAGCCCCAGTTGCTTCCAGCTTGCGCGCAGCGTCACCGTCTTGTCGTCCAGATTGAAAAAGCCAAAGTACTCGGCGTAATTCCGCGCGCCTGGTTCATTGATCGAAGCCCGCCAGACGCGCGCGTTCGTAAAGCTCGCGCCCAATCCAGAAACATCCACCGGACGGCTGTATGTCGCATTCTGATCAATAAAAAGAATCGACTCATTGGCCAGCAGACCGCGCAGAAAATCGTCCAACTTGGTCAGATTTGCGCCCAGAATCAGCGGCGAGCGAGAGATCGACCAGAGGTTGAGCTCGGTTCTTTCCTCCTCTTGCGTCAGACGCGACTGGCGCGGCTCGCCCCAGCCCGGATGCGGCGTCAGAGAGCCCCACGGCAGCATATCCGGGTCCGGCCAGTTGCCCGGCCTCACATACGTAAACCACTTGGCGATGCGGTCGAATTCACCGCCGAGGCCAAAGGGAAACTCATCTGGTTCAGGCGAGGAGGGCAGCTTCCAGCCGTCCCAGTGATCATTGGTAATGCGCCACATCTGCGCGTACTCGGCCACCTCGGCTGCGTGCTCCAGTTGTGTTGGCCCCGGCGAGAGGCTCAGCACAATCGGCCGCCCGGTCTTTTGGATCGCGGCGGCTATCTGCTTGATCTCCGTAATCCGGTAAGGGTGGTCGCTGATGCAATCCACCTTGATGTAATCCAGCCCCCAACCGGCGTAGAGCTTCAGCATCGAGTCGTAATAGGCCTGTCCGGCGGCGTTGTCGGCGATACCCCAGTTGCCCTCATCCCACGGGCAGGGCGAGTTCTTGTCGGCGGCGTCCGTGGCGTGATAGTCCGTCCCGGCGATCGGCAGATTCTTCTCGACAGCCTGCCTGGGAATCCCGCGCACAATATGAATGCCGAACTTCAGCCCCTGCTGATGAACCCAGTCGGCCAGCGGCTTGAATCCCGCGCCCTCCACCGACGTGGGAAAGCGGTTAGCCACCGGAATCAGAATCCCATTCCCATCCAGCAGGTACTTCCGCTCGGCCACATTCGCGCCGAAGGGATTCTCCATGTACCAGCCTTCGTCGATGACTGCATACTGCCAGCCGTACTGCTTGTACTTGGCTAGCACCGAGGCGTTGGCCTTGAAGTCGGCCTCATTGATGGTCAGCCCATAGGCATCCCAACTGTTCCAGCCCATCGGCGGCGTAGGCGCGGGGTTCTGCGCGGTTGCAATGGTTGCGGCGAAGACGAAAACGAGAGCGGCGAGAATAAGTATGCGGCGGTCCATAGGTAAACGTATACCACATTTACTCTGACAACTGCAGCGATTACAAATATCCCCACCGCGGCGCTATCCGGCTAGCGAATTGCATAGACGGTGCTGCCATGCGCCGGCAACTCCACCGTGACTTCTTTGGTCTCTTTGAAGCTATCCTTGCTCCACAGATTCTGCACCCAGTACTTGCCCTTCTCCAATCCCAACTGCTTCCAGTTGGCATGCAGCGTCACCGGCTTGTCGTCCAGGTTGAAGAATGCAATGAAGTCGGGAGCCATTTGGCCGGACAAAAGCGAGGCCTCCCAGACGCGCGCATTCTCAAAGCCCGCGGGCAGTTTCGTCACCGGACGACTCCAGGTAGCTTGCTGATTGATCTGTAACAACCGTTTGTTGGTCATCAGCGAGCGAGTGAAGTCATCCAGTTTGGTCAGGTTGCCGCAGAAGATCAGCGGCGAGCGAGAGAATGCCCAAAGGGTGAACTCCGTCTGCTGTTCGTCGCGAGTCAGGCGCGACTGGCGCGGATCTCCCCAGCCCGGATGCGGAGTCAGCGAGCCTTCGGGGAGCATGTCGGGATCGGGCCAGTTGCCGGGCTTCACATAAGGCGCCCAGGCAGCGATGCGGTCGAACTCGTCACCTACACCAAAGGGCCACTCGCCATCGCCGGGCTTGCGAGGAAACTTCCAGCCGTCCCAGTGGTCGTCGCTGATGCGCCACATCTGCGCATATTTGGCCACCTCGGCGGCGCGCTCGAGTTGCGTCGGCCCTGGCGAAAGGCTTAGCACGATCGGACGTCCCGTCTTGCGGATCGCCTCGGCAATCTGACGAATCTCGGTCGGCCGATACGGATGGTCGCTGACGCAATCCACTTTGAGGTAATCGAGCCCCCAACCTGCATACAGTTTCAGCATGGCATCGTAATAGGCTTGGCCGGCCTCATTGTCCTTCATCCCCCAGTTGCCGTCGTCCCATGGACAAACATCCGCGGAGTCAGCAGCATCCGCCGCATGATAATTCGATCCGGCAATCGGCAGATTCCGCTCGACAGCCTGCCGCGGAATTCCACGAATAATGTGGATGCCAAACTTCAATCCCTGCGCATGAACCCAATCGGCCAGCGGCTTAAAGCCCGCCCCTTCGGCCGAGTCAGGAAAGCGGCTGGCCACCGGAATCTCGATTCCATTCGCGTCCAGCAGATACTGCCGCTCGGCCAGATTTGCGCCCAAAGGATGCTCCATGTACCAGCCTTGATCGATGACCGCAAACTGCCAGCCGAATTGCTTGATGGAGGCGAGCACTGTAGCGTTGGCTTTGAATTCGGCCTCGCCAATCGTCCATCCATAAGCGTCCCAGCTATTCCAGCCCATCGGCGGCGTCGGCGCGGAAGACTGCGCGGTGCTAAAGGTTGCGGCGAAGACGAAAATGAGAGCGG
>CAZXVX010000011.1:0-35635 GCA_964644105.1 uncultured Occallatibacter sp.
AGACGCGCAGCAGTTTGACTTGCGTGAAGAGACTCAGATCACCGATCTCATCCAGGAAGAGCGTGCCGTCGGCGGCCTGCTCAAAGTAGCCCTCGCGTGCTCCAACTGTTCCTGTATAGGCACCTTTCTCATGGCCGAAGAGTTCAGCTTCAATCAGCGTCTCTGGAATGGCTCCACAGGAGACGGCCACAAAAGGCTTGTTGACCCGAGATCCTAGATTATGAATAGCCCGCGCGATCAGTTCCTTGCCGGTTCCGCTTTCGCCGGTGACCAGAACGGCGGCATTCAGATTGGTAACGCGGTGCACCAGTTGATAAACCCGCTGCATCTGCGGACTGGCGCCGATCATCTGGTCGCAGCTTGTGGGCACATCCAACTGCTGCTGCTGGACTGTTTCCAGTTGCTGCCGGAGCGTGGAGTTCTCATACGCTCGACAGAGCAAGGTCTTCAGATCACGGATAGAAGGTGGACGCCGGCAATAACCGAAAGCGCCCGTACGCACCAATTCAAAAGCGGTAGAACGAAGGCCGTCGTCGGCCATCACCACCGCGGGAACTCTCGTCGCAATCAAACGCTGGGTGCATGCGATGCGTTCGTGCAGCGATTCATGATTCGAGTGCAAGTCCAGAATCATGACATCGCAATCCCCGGCCGCTCGCATGACGCGCATACCGTCTTCTTCGGGCTCCAAAAGGACTTCGAACTCCTTGCCCAGAGCGGACGCAAGAAGAGTATGGAGTGTCCGGTCTTCCGAATATAGGCCAACTTTGATCATCATTGGACCAGCTCCATAAGCATACGCCACTCACTCAACATCGTGAAGTAGTGAAGTGCCCTCTTCGAATACGCAACACGAAACCAGCTGGGCTTAACGCCACCACCTAGCTATCCTTGAGTCCGTGCAACGATATTAACCATATTTCAATACGGTGTCGATCTTACTTTAGTAACACGCAGTCCGTTTTGGAAACCTCTTGCGCATGTTCTGAAATAGGACAAGCATCGGAAATTGTAGGCCTATGAATGCGTTGTCAATCAATATTCGAAGTGGATCTAAAATTAAACACTGTTAAATCAATAAAATAACAGGTTTTCAGACTACGGTTGCGCGACTGGAGAGGAGAATCAGGGATGACTTTGCTCTTCTCCAGAAGAATGATTTTCAGAGCGCAAGTGCAAACAAAAATCTCCGAGGTAACTTTTATATAGGTACTTAATAATTTGATTCTGGTCACCTGAATTCTGCCAATTTCTGCTGTTCTGGGTTGAATTAATGCCAAATTCTCTAGAGTGCACGCTCGCGGGCTGGGAAGAAAAATCAAGGGAACGGTGTATACCCTCCGCTTCACACGGAAGAGTTGCCCCCGTAAACATATGTCTACACCTCTCCCACCGGTTCAGCGCTGTCTATCCCAAATTCGGTCACTATTGGCCTAAATTCATGCATTTACGACTTTAGAAACTTTGGTCAGCAAATTGCAACAAAGACAAGCGAAGGTGTCGAATACTCGCTTTCTGAAGACTCATGAAAGTGGAAGGAGGGCAAGGGATGCATAAGAATTGGTTAGCTTTTTGGCCGGCAATGATCGTTATATCCGTGGCGACGATCACGGATTTACGCAGCCGTCGCATTCCCAACTGGCTTGTCCTTCCCTTTTTAGGGTTGGGGATTGTGATTTCTCCTTGGCGCTCGGACTGGTCCGGCGTGCGCAGGGGAGCTTGGCTGGCCAGAGATTGGTCCAGCTTTTGGCAGGACGGATGGTCCGGGAGCAGCCACGGATTCGGTTGGTCTGGCTTGAGTCAGAGCATTGAAGGCGCGGCGCTGGCGTTTCTGCTTTTCGGAATCCTTTACTGGAAGTTCGGCATGGGTGCCGGGGATGTGAAACTGGCTGCCGCAATCGGGGCATGGATTGGCCCGCAACAGTTGTTGTATGCGCTTTTTTTTACCAGCCTGGCTGGGGGGATTCTGGCGCTAGGCTGGCTTGCTTATCTCAAGGTTATCAGGAATCTGGTGCAGTGCGCGGGCGATTTTATCCAGGGACGAAAGAGGAAATTCAATGACGGCTCGACAAACTCTATGTCTCATTTGCTGAAGCGCAGCATACCGTATGCTCCAGCCATCTCGATTGGTACGTTCATGTCATTTTTTGCTTCTTAGGATTTGGGGACAGGCTTTATGACCGACTCATCATCGACTTACCATTATTCGGATTATCAGCAAGCCAAGTCTCGCTCGACAGGGGGGAATAAACCTGTGAACTCAGACACTTCTCAGTACCTTGATGACCAATATCCGGATTCTCTCGGCTCCGATCTTCTGTCGATCGCGCTGATCGGACCGGACGAGGGTCGCCGCAAGGCGGCGGCCACCGCGCTGGCAGGATGCCAGGGCGGAGAGATCCGCGAATTCTCCACCTACCCGCCCAGTCTGGACGATGTGCCCAAGCTGCTCGAGCAGCGCTACGATGTGATCATCATCGACCTGGACAGTATGCCCGAGTATGCGCTGGAGTTGGTGGAGAGCATCTGCGCCAATGGTACGGCGACGGTGATGGTGTACTCGGTAAAGGCAGATTCGGAGCTGCTGGTACGCTGCATGAGGGCTGGCGCGCGTGAATTTCTGACGCTGCCTTTCACGCACAGCACCATGGCGGAAGCACTGGTGCGGGCCTCGGCTCGGCGTCCGGCGGCAACACGTTCCGCCAAGAAGACCGGCGGCAAGCTGATGGCTTTTCTGGGCGCCAAAGGCGGAGACGGCGTGACGACGCTGGCCTGCAACTTTGCCGTTTCCATGGCCAAGGAATCGGGCCAGAGCACGCTGTTGATTGATTTGGATCTGCCGCTGGGCGATGCCGCGCTGAATTTGGGCGTGGTGGCCGAATACTCGACGATCAACGCGCTGCAGAATGCCGCCCGGCTGGACTCGGCCTTCCTCTCCAAACTGCTGGTCAAGCACACTTCAGGCGTCTCCGTGCTGGCTGCGCCTGGTAAATTCCCGCAATTTCCGGCAACCAATGAGGCGATTGACAGACTGCTTGCCGTGGCTCGGCAGGACTTTGACAATGTGGTCATCGACATGGGTTCCCGGCTTGATCTCATGGGGACGAGCCTCTTCAAGGACGGTTCCACGATTTATCTGGTTATTCAAGCCGGCATTGCGGGACTGCGCAACTCGAATCGTTTGATCTCACAGTACTTTGCTACCGGAATACCCAGGCTGGAAATTGTTCTTAATCGCTATGAGCCGCGCACCCTGGGCGTGGCGGAAGATCAGATTACCAAGGCTTTGACGCGTCCGGCGCAGTGGAAGATTCCCAATGATTATGCCGCTGTGCGGCGCATGCAGACCACAGCCATTCCACTGGCGCTGGAGGACTCGCCGATCTCCCGGTTGATCCGGCAGATGGCCCGCACCGCCACTGGGTTGCCAACCACACAAGAGAAGAAAGCCGGTTTCAGTCTCAAGAGTCTCAGTCGGAGCTTTTCCGGCAGATCATCGTCCACCGAAGAGAATTCGAACTTTACGCAGCTTGGCTTGGGTTCGCCGTCCGATGAGCCTGTTGCGGCGCGTCCGGCGGTTGCTCCCGAGCCTCCACCCGCGTCGAAGGCCGCCTATGCCGCACCGGTTCAGCCTCCGCCCGCCGCTGCATCCTATACAGCTCATGAAAGCGTGGAGCGCGCCCCTTTTCAACCCCGGCGACCGGCGCCCAGCGCACCGGCATCCGTACCAGCTCCCGCACCAGTTCGGCAGCAAGGGCAGCTTGAGACGCGAACCTACAAGGGTGCGACCTATGTAAAAGGTCTGGATGGTGAATGGCATCTACAGCAGCCTACCGCCCAGCCAGTCCATGAATCCGCCCCCGCCGCCGCTGCTCCGGTCAAAGTTGAGGAACCGGTTAAAGTTGTGGAAAAGGAGACGCCGGCGGTTGCGTGGTCGACACCCGCGCCGATTATCTATGGCACCCCGTTGACCACTACGCAGCTGCGGGCGATGGCATCGGTTCCCGGAAAGTTCGTCTACACGCCCAGCTTGGGCGAGATGCTTCCGGCTGGATCGCATACGCTTTCAGTCACTTTCACGCCCAACGATTCGGCCGGTTATACGACAGCGCAGGCTACCGTTATACTGATCGTCAACAAGGCCACGCCCGCCATTGTCTGGTCAGCGCCCGCGCCGCTTCCTTACGGCTCTCCGCTCAGCGCAGCGCAATTCAACGCTACAACTTCGATTCCGGGAAAATTTGTTTATACGCCTAGCGTCGGCGAGGTGCTTCCTGCTGGAACGCATACTCTTTCGGTCACCTTTACTCCTGCCGACAGTGAGGGATTTTCGACGGCGAAGGCCTCTGTTTCTCTGACCGTCACCAAAGCGACGCCTACCGTAGTCTGGCCTGCACCGGCACCCATTGCATACGGAGTTGCCTTGGGCGCCGCGCAGCTCAATGCGTCGGCATCGGTTCCCGGCAAATTTACCTACACTCCGGCCGCCGGCGCTGTGCTTTCAGCGGGTAATCAGACACTGACCGCCGTATTCACACCGAATGACGCGACCAATTTCACCACGGTACAGGGTACTGTTTCTTTGACCGTTACCAAGGCCACACCGACGGTCTCCTGGCAGAAGCCTGCGCCGATCGTCTATGGAACCGCGCTTGGCGCCGCCCAACTGAATGCCACCTCTCCGGTTGCCGGAAAATTCACCTATATTCCTTCCGCCGGCGCGGTGCTGGCAGCGGGAACACATACGCCCACGGTGACCTTTGTTCCGGCCGAGAGCGCGAACTATAACCCGGTGCAGGCTGCTATCACGCTGACCGTGACCAAAGCCAATCCGGTCATCACCTGGCAAGCGCCGACCCCCATCACTTATGGCGATGCGCTGGGCGCCACGCAACTGAACGCCACAGCCTCCGTTCCGGGCAAGTTTACCTATACGCCAGCAGCCGGTGAGGTTCTACCCGCTGGAACGCACACCCTCTCTGTGCTGTTCACGCCGACCGACAGTTCAGACTACGCCACGGTGCAAAGCAGTGTAACGCTGACAGTGACCAAGGCCAAGCCGACGGTGATCATGTGGCCGACCCCCGCCTCGATTACCCAGGGCACTCCGCTCAGCGCGGTGCAACTGAACGCCACGGCGCCGGTTCCGGGCAAGTTCGTTTACACGCCTGCCATCGGCGAGGTGCTTTCAGCGGGGACGCATACTCTCTCCGTGCTCTTCACGCCAAGTGACAGCAACTTTCCGCCCGCCCAGGCGGCTGTTTCGCTGAGCGTCACCAAGGCTACGCCCACGATTACATGGACAACGCCAACGGCTGTCTCCTACGGCACCGCGCTCGGCGCCAACCAGCTGAACGCGAAGGCTTCGGTTCCAGGAAGCTTTGTTTATACACCAGCGGCAGGAGAGATTCTCCCAGCGGGGACTCACTCGTTGACGGCAACCTTCACGCCCAGGGACACGGCGGATGTTGCGACGGCGCAGGCCGAAGTTTCACTGACCGTCACCAAGGCCACGCCTATCATCACTTGGCCGACGCCAGATGCCATCTCCTACGGAACCCCGCTTGGCGCTGCGCAACTGAATGCCACAGCGCTGGTTCCAGGCTCCTTTGTTTACACTCCTGCCGCGGGCAATGTGCTGACGGCGGGCACGCAAAAGCTTTCAGTAACCTTTATGCCCAAAGACACTGCGGATTACACCTCCGCGCAAGCTACTGTGTCATTAGTTGTTGAAGGGTTGCCGAATATCGCATCCTTGATGCCGACCGCGGCTGATTTCGATGCGGATTACACTGACCTCGCCGATGCAAAGCAGGGGACGCAGCCAAGCGGCAGTGCCCCTGAAGAGCAGAGCAAACTTGAAACGCGCACTTACAAAGGTGCTACTTACGTGAAGGGAGCCGATGGCCAATGGTACCTCCAGAAGAAATAGAATTGAACGCGCCCACAACACTTCCCGCTGATTTCGGTGAATGGGATAACTCAGAACCACCCGCCGCGCAGCCTGCCGCTAACAGCAACGCTTTCGATGGATTCCCCGGAGCTGTTGCCGCTCCCAAACCGGTAGCAAAATCGGCGACGGCGCGCGTCGCGGTTTTACCGGTTGCGCCCAAGGCGCCGAGCCCCGCTCCGCGCCGCCCCGCGCCCGTCTACGCGGAAACGGAGCAGGTCTATCAGCAGCCGCAACCCAGAGCCGCCAAGGCGGCAACTCCGGTGCAAGAGCCTAAGGGCAAAAAGACGGGATTGTTTGTCGGCATCGCGGCAGCCTTGGTGCTGATTGCAGGCGGCGGATATGGCTATCTCCATATGCGCTCCAGTGTGACCGCTCCGAAGACCACCGCGATCTCGCAGACGTCGGATAATTCATCTACCACGTTAAAGCCCACGCCGGCCGGTTCCACGGGATCGCAGGCGCAGACAGTTGCGCCCACGACAGCAGCCGCGGCCGCAGCGACACCGGATAACACCGATAACGGACACCTGAGCCGCGCCGATTCGGAGATGATGAACCATCAGTTGAATGCGCCTTCGCGGATCTCCAGCGACTTGAAGACTCTGGCGGGAAAAGACGCTCCGCCGGCGGCTGGATTTGGCGCAGCTGACCTGGGTGGTTCAACCAATCCAGGCGGCAGTGTTTTCGGCACGCAGTCCGGTCCCAAAGTCAAGGTTGCCTCGCCGCAGAAGGTGAGCATCTCGGCCGGTATCGCTGTCGGATTGGTGATGCAGAAAACTGCGCCGGTTTATCCGGCGATCGCCAAAAGTGCTCATGTCCAGGGCACTGTGGTGATTCAGGCTACCATCTCCAAGACAGGCTCGGTCGAAAATCCGCATGTGGTCAGCGGTCCGGTGATGTTGCGCCAGGCTGCGCTGGACGCCGTCAAGACCTGGCGATTCAGGCCCTATATGCTCGACAGAGAGCCGGTCGATGTGGAGACTACCGTCAATGTGAACTTCGCTCTGGGCGGATGATGAATCCCCTGTTTTTTCTTCGCTTTGTTGACGGCCAATAAGATGGTAGTGTGGATGAGGAACAACTTGCCTTGGAAGGTTGGACGTGGAACTTCTGAATCTGGAAAAGTATAAAGCGGAAATACATCGGACGCTGATCTCCAAGCTGGACCTGGAAAAGCTCTCGCGCGTCAATTCCAGTCAGGCGCGTCAGGCCGTGGCCGGCATTGTCAAGGAGATCATCTCCGACCAGCGCGTGCCTTTGAACTTCGACGAGCAGGAAAAGATTCAGGCAGACCTGCTCGACGAAGTCTTTGGCCTCGGGCCTTTGGAACCGCTGCTTCGGGATCCCAAGATCTCCGACATCCTGGTCAACGACAAGGATCATGTTTTTGTGGAGAAGAGCGGGCTGTTGCAAAGAGTCGATACGACTTTTCGAGACGACCGCCATCTTTTGCAGATTATTGACCGCATCGTTTCGCGCGTGGGACGCCGCGTGGATGAATCCTCTCCGATGGTCGATGCGCGCCTGCCCGACGGATCGCGCGTGAACGCCATTATCCCTCCGCTGGCGCTGGATGGACCTTCTCTTTCGATTCGCCGCTTTGGAACCGGTCCGCTGGCGGCCAATCAACTGGTTCAACTGAAGAGTGTTTCGCCGGAGATGATGGAAGTACTCTCCTCGGCGGTGAAGGCCCGGATCAGCATCATCATCGCGGGCGGCACGGGCGCCGGCAAAACAACATTTCTCAACATTCTCTCGCAGTACATTCCGCGCAATGAGCGGCTGGTTACCATTGAGGACGCGGCCGAACTCCGCCTGGCGCAAGAAAACATTGTGCGCTTGGAGACCCGCCCGCCGAACATTGAAGGCCAGGGAGCGGTCAAACAGCGCCAACTGCTGATCAACTGCCTGCGTATGCGCCCGGACCGCATCATCATGGGCGAGGTGCGTGGCGAAGAGGCCTTCGATATGCTTCAGGCGATGAATACAGGCCATGAAGGCTCGATGACCACCATTCACGCCAATACGCCCCGTGACGCCATCTCCAGGCTTGAATCGATGGTGGCCATGGGTATGAATATCCCTGAGAAATCCGTTCGTCAGCAGATAGCCTCGGCGATCACGATTATCGTTCAGGCTACGCGCATGAGCGATGGCACGCGCAAGGTGACCAGCGTGGCGGAAATCACTGGAATGGAAGAGAACATCATCACCATGCAGGAGATATTCAACTTTACGAAAAAAGGGATTGGGCCCGATGGCAAGGTCATCGGTGTATTTCAGCCTACCCATATCCGTCCCCGGTTCCTTGAACGACTCCGCGTATCGGGCATCGTCTTGCCGCCGATCTTATTCGAGCGCGAAACGCAGGTCAATTGAGCAGAAGGGAGGGCCATGGCTATGAGTTTTGGATTGATTGTCGTTATCTTTGTGCTTGTCTTTGGTTTTGTGGCGCTGTTGGCTATTGCCCTTGGCAGCGGAGCCTCCAAGCAGGCCAAGCAAGTGCACGCCACGCTGGACTCCGCCTTGGCTACCGAGAGCCCGGAAGAGCATGGTCCAGCTCTCGACCTGCGCAAGGCCGAACAGCAGTTGAGCAGCATTCCCTGGCTCAATCAGCGATTGTTGCAATTTGAGCTGACGCCCCGGATTCAATCTTTGTTGTATCAGGCGGATGTCAAGTGGACCCCTGGTGGGGTGATGGCCAGTTGCGGGCTTTGCTTTCTGGTCCCGGCCTATCTGGTTTATCTGCGCTTTAACTCGATTCTCATCGCCGCGGGAGTCGGACTGGTGACGGGATCGTTGCCTATTCTCTGGGTGCGTCACAAACGTTCCAAGCGCCTGGATACCTTTCAAAAGGGATTGCCTGAAGCACTGGATCTGATGGTCAACGCCATGCGTGCCGGACACAGCCTGATCGCCTCGATTGGCTCGGTGGGACGCGAATGCGCCGATCCCATTGGCTGCGAGTTTCGCTCCTGTTTCGAGGAGCAGAACTATGGTCTGGAAATGAAAACAGCTATGGATAATATGTTGAACCGGGTTCCACTGCAAGACCTGCGCATCGTGGTTACTGCGATCATGATTCAAAGGGAGAGCGGCGGAAACCTGGCCGAGGTGCTCGACAAGACCTCGCACGTGATCCGGGAACGTTTTCGACTGAAGCGCCAAGTGTCCGTGCATACCGCCCAGGGGCGCATGACAGGATGGGTGCTGTCGCTCCTGCCGGTGGTGCTGGGCACTCTGCTGTATTTTGTTAACCCCGAGATGATGAGCCAACTGTGGAAGAATCCGATCGGCATCAAGATGTTGTGGGTGTCGGCGGGAATGTTGGTGATCGGTACGCTGATTATTCGCAAGATTGTCAACATGGACGTTTGAGGAGACTCTATGGGAAATACACTCTACGTGATATTGGCATTCGTCGGCGTCTTCCTGATGATCCTCAGCGGCGGTCTGCTCCTGTTTTACCGCGAAGAGATGCTGCATCGCATCTCCGAGGCGATTAATCCGCAACCCAAAGAGAAATCACTTTTAAGTACCATCCAGAAGACGGGTCTGTCCATCGGCGGCGTGATCGAGCACTTCGAGAATGTTCTGCCCAAAAGCCAGGCCGAGGTCTCCAATATGCTGCAGAAGTTGCAGCACGCCGGTTTTCGCAACGAATCGGCCGTCAAGATCCTGTATGGCTCGAAGGTTTTGGTTCCTATTCTGCTCTGCATACTGTCATGGGCCTCAGGGCTGTTGCATCTTGGCGGGCCTTTTGTTCTTATTCTTGGCGCTGCGCTGGGATTTCTGGTTCCGGATTTCTGGCTCTCTAACCGGATCAAAAAGCGCCAGAAGGCGATTCGGAAGGGACTGCCGGATGTTCTTGATTTGCTGGTGATCTGCATCGAAGCCGGACTCAGCCTGGACCACGCGACCGCACGCACTGCGGTGGAATTGAAAGATGCGCAGCCGGAACTATGCGACGAATTGAATATCGTCGTGCTGGAGCAGCGCGCCGGACGCCCTCGCGGTGATGCCTGGAAACATATGGCGGAACGAACCGATGTGGATTGCGTGGGTAATCTGGTTTCCATGCTGATACAAGCCGAGCAATTCGGAACCAGTATTGCCAGAACCTTGCGCGTACATAGCGACACATTGCGAACACAGCGGGTGCAGGCTGTGGAAGAGGCGGCAGCCAAGACTACGATCAAGCTGCTCTTCCCTCTTGTGATCTTCATCTTTCCCACTCTTTTTGTGGTGGTTCTCGGGCCCGCGTTTCTATCCATCATTGCGTCATTCAAGAATTTTTAATCATCGAAGAAAGGAGGAATTGAGATGAGTACATCTGCTATCCAAATCATCGCTGGAGTTCTTGCAGTTGTAATTTTGATTGTCTTGATTCAGCGCCGCCGCACCAAGTCAAAGTAGCAAGTTGCTCAAGGAAAGGCATGCCGTCGGTGCGGAAAAGCTGCGCGAGTAGCGCCGACTGGATTTGGCTTTCTCGCTGCCTGGGGCAACTTTGCGTAGCTTCGCATCCCTGCGCAAGGTTCCCCTGGCGGTTAGCGAATTCTGCGTGGGAAAGCGTGAAGCCATGACTCGGGTCATTTGCAGGGAAGCAGTTATGTGTTATTTTCGCCCGCTGAGTCGACGTTGCCGGCCGGATTCAAGTCAATTTGACTGAATCTGCCAATTTAAATATCAGTGCCGCAAAAAAGGGCTTGGCTGCCCGTTTCTCGCTGGAGGCGAGAAGCTAGATGGAACTTCAGAGACTTTGCGCATATAACCAGACCCGCGAATGCTTTCTTGGCTTGGAGGTTGCTGCTGCCGATGTTTCATTCGCAGCACTCAAGGACCTGTTGGGAAGGCTTGCGCTCAAGTCCGGTGAAGGTCTTTGGATCTCCCCATTTCGAGGGATTCCTGATACAAATATGCGCGTCCCGCTTGACCTGATCTATCTGGATGAGGATTGCCGGGTCATTGAGATTGTTGAATCTTTTCCCACCTTTCGCGCCAGTGCATCCATTTCTCATATTGCGAGCGTCTTGGCGCTGCCTACTCACTCAATCTACTCCTCAGCGACCCAGACTGGCGATCAGCTGGTGCTGTGCGCGGCCGAGGAGATGCAACACAACCTGGAACGCTTCTCCAGCACAAGCAGCACGATCAGCAGTGTGCAGAGCGCGGTTCTATTGAGGGGAAAGCCTCTCTGGAGTGGCGGTCCGGGCGTGGTGGAATTGGAGGATCGCTCCGCTGAAGAGAGTCTGGACAAAGAGCTTTCTGAAGAGGAACTCCCCAAGAAAAGGCGATCCAAGACAGCAAAGATCTATGAGATGAGCCTGGCCGATCCGAACGCGGAAAATGTTCGTCCGCCCAAGAGTTGGCTTGAGCGCTGGTGGTCTCCTGATCCACGGAAGGCGCCCGAGCGGAGGAAATCCGCGCGAACACCTTCTTCCGGTTTGGCCGCCTATTATTGGACCGGTGCCGCGCCAACCGCACATAGTGTCAAGAATTTCAGTTCCACGAGTTTGTATGTGGTGACAGAAGAGCGTTGGTATCCAGGTACGCTGATCTTGATGACTTTGCAAAAAACCAGCAATGGGGAAGCTAGCGTAGAGAAATCCATCTCCGTGCATTGCCGTGCCGTACGCTGGGGCAATGATGGCGTAGGGTTGCAGTTTGTTACGGTCGATGACTCGGCGGCGCGTAAAGGGCTGAATGAGCTTGTGAATGGCGCGAGCCGGAGAGATCTCGATCAGTTTCTGGAGCAGTTGCGCCAATCGTTCGAATAATGAGCCCTTCCTGGATGCTGCAATTGGCAGGCGAACGGACTGGGACTAAAGCATCCGAAATATTGTTTCTTATTCTTCTATCTCGGGAATGATCAACAAAATTTCAACTTTAACATTCTGTCCGTTTTGCATGGCTGGCCTGAACTGCCACTGATTCAGCTTGCTGAGAACAAACTGCGCCTGCGCGAACTGCGGTGGGAAGGCGATCGTCAGCGCCTCAAAGCGGCCTTGCAGATTGATATATCCGTGCACCATCAGCGCATCCGCATCGATCGATCCGGGAGCGATATTAGGCCGAACGATGTCATACGGCCAGGGAGCTTCGAGGCGCGCCGAGGATGCGCCATTGTCGGCGCGCGGCAGCGAGTATTGGAGTATCCAGTTCTTTGGCAATCCGACCGGCACATACACGGAATAGGACATCTTGCCACCCATTAAATCAGCCATTTCCGGATACCGGTCCTGAAGCGCGGATCCAACAATCACTGAACCGAACTGGCCTTCTTTGGGTTTTGTAATATGTGCTGCGTGGGAGTAGTCTTCCAGCCCAACTCCCTTCTGCACAGCAGAAGCTTGGGCGCTGCCGGCATTCGCGCCCTGAACGGCTTTGACGGGATCCTGTTTATCGGGTTGTTTGCCGTGTCCAGCCTGCTCTTGAGGCTTATCCGAAGCCATAGTCCCTGCCGTGGGCTTGAGGGCGGAGGAATTCACGGGTGGCAGGTTGACGCTGCCTTTATCCATATGATGCTCGGAGAGCGACAGGATCGCGGTGGGAGTCGGCGGCGTTGCTGCGCTTTTAGCCGTCGTCAGTGGCGCGGGCGGCGTGGGTTTCGGTCCCAGAACAACAATCGGTGAAGTTGAACCAGTCAGAACCGGCCTGGAATGAATTGCCAGAGCGTTAGTAGGAAGTGGAACTTCGGCTAGGTTCTGTTCATCATTTGGCGTCAGGACGGAGGGCTTGAAGTTCGTGATCATGGGCGGCGCGGGCGGCGGCGCAACAACCGTCTTGACCTGAACCGGTTTGCCCGACCAGATCACCACCTTTGGCACCGGAATCTCAACATTGAGCGGCACGGGCTTGGGGATATCGGGCTGAATCAGCGTCTGTTTTCCTTGCGGCGCTTGAATTGCCAGGCGCAATGCCGAGGGTGGGGAATCTTCGCTTCTTGCGACGGTGGCAGCAACGTGAGTCTGAACCCGCGGAGGTTTCACTTCATCCCGCGCGCGCTGCATTTCTGATTCCAGAGACTCCAAATCCAGATGCCGCACCACATAGCGCTCGGCAATTTTGGTGGGTTTGATTTTGGGGGCGGTGACAATTCCTAGAAAAACAAGGCCAACAACGGTAATATGCGCCAGGATCGAAAAAAGGATCGAAAACGGCTGGCGGCTCAGTTCGTGCTGCTCGGAGAAGAGCGAGATCGTAGGAGAAGCCCTCATGCGCGGATGAATTTCCTCCCTGACGCGACCTGATTCCAAGCGGCGGCGCGGATCGCAAGCCAAAGCTGCTCAATTGCGCCAACGTAGAAGAAATGCCTATCGTCCTTGCGCATTCCTCAATTATAATCGCCTCCAGCGCCGGGGGGAGAGGAAGCCTTTATTGGATAACCCTCTTGATACCTCCCCGTTGCAGAATCGCCTTTGCTGCTGTATTCATGCGGCCTCAAGGGAATACACTGGACACGCGTTACAACTTGTTGAATTGTCGGTTCACGCAAGAGCCGTTTCGGCGTACAATCGAAACTGGTTTTCTCAAGGTCCGGCAATTGCCACAAGGGACAGAAAGGCGAAGCTGGCTGGGTAGCCAGTTCAGGCAGGCTCACACATGAACCGAAGACTACTCACGATCCTTCTCGTCGCTCTCTTCATTGCGTTTATCTTCACATTTATTGTGTATCGCGTGATACAGAAACAGAGCACTGCACAGCGCGCTCCAGCCACTGTTCGTTTGGTGGCAGCCAAGACCGACATCAAGCTCGGCACCATCCTTTCGCAGGACAATCTGACCACTGTCGAGATTGCGGGAGTTGCCCCCAAAGGAGCCATTCTGGCCCGCGACGGGGGAACCGCATTGGGACGCGGCGTGATCTCCGACCTTTATGAAGGGGAACCCATCATGGATGCGCGTCTTGCCCCGGCGGGTTCGGGCGGCGGCTTGGCGGCCACCATCCCGCAAGGTATGAGAGCCTGCGCGGTCAAGGTGGATGACGTGGTCAATGTGTCTGGCTTTGTCACGCCAGGAATGCGCGTGGATGTCATCATTTCCGGCACGCCTCCCGGTTTGCAATCCACGGCGCAGCAGACCCAGGTATCGCGAACCTTGTTGCAAAACATTCAGGTTTTGTCGGCGGGTACGGAGTTCCAAAAGGACAATGATGGAAAGGCCAAGCAAGTGACGGTTGTGAATTTGCTGGTTAGCCCGGAGCAGGCAGAGACACTCAGTTTGGCCAGCAACTTTTCCATCCGCCTGGTGCTGCGCAATCCTTTGGATACCAAGGTTGCAGCAGTGGCCGGCACAGATGCCAGCGCCCTTTTTGGCGGCGTGGCCGCCGCTTCCCCCAAGCCCACCAAACACATTGTGGTGCACAAGACAGCAGCACCCGAGCCCTTCTCAATTGAGGTGCTCAATGGTTCCAAGAGCAGTCAAGAAAAATTTGCATCTCCCGGGGGACACCAGTGAGAGCGAAAACTGTACTATCAAGTGTATGTTTCAGTGCGTGTGGCTTGCTCCTATGCGCTGGAGCGGGCCTACTGGCTCAAACCTCTCCGGCTCCCTCCGATTCCGCCGCGATTGCCTCGCAGGACACGGCCAATGACCTGTCCGTGGCTGTAGGCAAGACGGTGCTGGTTGATACGACTTGGCCGATCAAGCGCGTAGCTCTCGGAACAGATGAGATTGCCGAGGTTCATGGAACCGGTCCAACAGAGATCATTGTGAGGGGCAAAACACCTGGAGAGACCAGTCTCATTGTCTGGGATACCCACGGTGGTCGGCAGTTCTTCAATCTTGCCGTCCGGCCCAGCACTGCTGCGTTGAACGACGCGCTGGATTCTATCCGCCGCGAACTGCGCACCGAACTACCCGGGCAGCCGCTCAAGATCAGCGCTGGCCCCGGAGTCATCTACCTGCGCGGAACCGTCAAGAACTTGGATGGCGCGGCGCGCGCAGTCAAGATTGCATCGGCCGGCGGCAAAGTCATTAACCTTCTCAATGTCGACGTTCCCGATAGCGATCCGCAGATTCTGCTCAAGGTGCGTTTCATCAGCGTCGACCGCACAAAAGAAGCCAAACTCGGCTTGAATCTCTCTAGCACAGGCGCGCTGAATACCCCAGGGAGCCTTACTACTGGACAGTTTACTCAGCCGAATATCAACGCCTCGCCCATCGGCAACCTGGCCATGGGCCTGGATATTGAGGCCTTGACTACCAATATCGGCGGTCAGGTTCTGGCCGAGCCCAATTTAATTGCCGCTAACGGCAAGCAGGCCAGCTTCCTGGCAGGCGGCGAATTTCCTTATCCGATGGTGCAAGGCGGTTCGGGCGGCGCTGGAGCATCGGTTACCATCATGTTCAAGGAATATGGCGTTCGACTGAATTTTATTCCAACGATTACCCCTCGTGGAACCATTCGCCTCCAGGTCGCTCCTGAGGTCAGTTCCCTGGATTTTGCCGATGCCGTTACCATCTCAGGATTTGAGGTTCCGGCCATCACCACAAGGAAGGTCAATACGGAGGTTGAGCTCGCAGACGGTCAGAGTTTTGTCATTGGCGGCCTTCTGAACAATACTGAGTCGGATACCTTCGATAAAATCCCTTTTCTGGGCGACATCCCGATTCTCGGCAAGTTCTTCCAGTCCATGGATAGAATTAAGCAAAATACCGAGTTGATCGTCATCGTGACACCAGAGGTTGTGGCTCCCATTCCGGCTGGGGAAGCTACTCCACAGTTGAAGTTCCCGACAAAGTTCCTGCCGCCCAATACAGGCATTCCCATGAACAATCCGGATGCCAAAACGCCGGCCAATACTTTGCCGCCGGCGCCGCAGACCATCACGATTGAAAAGTTGAAAGAGAGCATGAAGCCGGAGCAGCCACTGAGCCTTGAAGGCGGAGTTGCTTTTGGCGCTGGAGGGGGAACAGCCGCTGCCTCGGCGACTACAACTTCCTCGGATCAGTAATCTGGATTCCTTCCAACTGCCCTTCCAGGCAGTTGGAAGGAATGCCAAAGTGCCGCATGATTGCATGACAGGCGCGAAAGGCTCAGCAGCAGGATGAATTTCTTTCGTTGGCTTGAATCGGAGCTTCGTAACTATTTTGCTCCCCGAGGCTGCACTGAAGAGGAATCTCGGTTACGCGTTACCAACACGACGCGCAACACGGTGCTGGCCAACTATTTGGAAGTTGCCGATAGCGCCGCCAAGCGCAACAAAGGCCTGCTTGGTCGCGAGAGTCTGGCGCCGGGAGAGGGGTTGTGGATTATCCCCTGCGAATCTGTGCATACATTCTGGATGCGCTTTCCCATCGACTTGGTCTATCTGGACCGTAAGAAGAATATCCGCAAGCTGAAGAGTGCCGTTCCAGCTTGGAGGCTTTCGGCATGTCTTCGGGCACACTCCATTCTTGAACTTCCCGCGGGCACTATTGAACAAACTCAGACCCGCTTGGGGGACGAATTGGATTTTTCACCTGCAACCATCGCTGAGGCTAATGGGCCACATTCCGACCCAGAAGAATCACGCTGATGGTTGAGAAGTTCTATTCAGCATCCTTTTTTACGTGCAAGAAACTCATGGATTGCAGGGCGAAGCACGCTTTGTCCCAGCTTCCAGGTGGAGCATTTGCAACCAAGTACCAGCCCAACCAGGCAGGCGCAGCCCATATCGTCCAGCGGTATAAGGCCGGGGGATAGTGAATGCTGCAAAGCAGCGCGACTTCGACCAGCGCGCTCAAGAAAGCCAACGCAATCAGCAGATTTCTGGAGCGCGCAAGAAACACGCTCGGCAGCAGAGCCGGCAAAATTACGCCGTGATCGTAGATCCAGGCGTAGGGGGCCGCAGCCAACGAAACCAGCAGCAAGGGCGCGCCATTCTTTAACCAATCCCATTCATGACGTCGAGGCCAATAATACGTTAGTGCCCAGATGCAACCCAGCAAAGCGGGAAGAAATTGGAGCCATACCGAGGCCGGGCTGATCCAAAAACGGAGCAGGGAACTGGGGCAAGGAATCGGTTCCCGCTCAATGCGCGCTGTGCCGGCCATCCGGGCATACTGCACCCACGCCAACGGATCAATTATTGTTGTAATGGCGCAAGCCGCCACCAGGGTTGTCACAGCGCCGGCAAGCACTTTGTAGGCTCTTGATACGGCAATCCACCCGAGCAATGCTACGCCAAAGGGCAGAAAGAGATGAGGCTTCAGCGCACAGAGCGAGAGCGCAGCTCCGGCCAGAAACGGGCGCGTGCGATACAGGCCAAGAAAGAGAACCAGCCCAGGCAAGATAAGAAGCGAGGTTTGCCCGTAGAGCAGGCAGATCATTGCAGGCGCAAAGGAGAGCCCCAACATGTAACGGTCGTTTCTTTGGCGGCCCATCCAATCCCAGAGCAGATAGACCGAAGCCGCTAGAGCCGTTAACAGGAGGAAAAACCACAGAATCCATCCGGCTCGCGGACTGAGGAAGCCGAGCGGGTAGATGAGCGGCAGCGCCCACGGCGGGTTCCGCATCAGTCCGGCGTGACCGGCGGAAAGCCCCGCGGAGTGTTCAAATTGGCTCATGGCCAGTGCGTCATACGGATTGTGATGTTGGGTCAATTGTCGCGCAGTGGCCCAAAAAAAGAAATAGTCGCGGGTGGTTGGCCCCTGGGGCATTAGCAGCGCCAGCAAAAGAATCCCGGCGGTAAAGCCGAACCCGAGCCCGCAGATGGTGACAAACGGCAAGGTGGCCGCAAGGGATAAAACCTTCTTTGGCATGCCAGGTGCTCTTGTTGAAGTGATTGCGGAAGCCTGTCTGTCTTCAAATGACATAGGATAAATGGCCTGCTTGCCATGGAGGTAATTGTACTTCGTTTTCTTGATTAAGTTGATCGATGGAACAAGAGGAAGGCAAGAATTAATTTCTGTATACAACTTCTAATGGCTGGCGGCATAGTGTATACATTTGTTTACAGTTTGAAGTAAAATTCTCCACCGTTACTTCCGTAAGTCATTGTTTTTTAAGGATAATAGTTTTTATTTGTGAATGGCACGTCAGTTGCTTGTTCCCAAGTGCCCTGGTTTATCAAAGCCAGGAGATTTCACCTTCGGGGAGAAAACCTATGAACACCATGCTTCTCAAAATGTATGTGAAGTTCCAGGACCTGCTGAACCGTGAAGAAGGCCAGGATTTGGTTGAATACGCCCTGGTTCTTGCCATCATCGCCCTCGGCATCGTCACCACCATGAAGTCAGTGACCACGGCCCTCAGCACAGCGTTCTCCGATATCGCCGCTGCGGTTACCACCAACGCCTAGTTCCTGCCAGTCCATCGTCAGGATAGACCGAGCATTGCCAGGTTAAACGCGCCTTCAGCATTTCGCAGAGAAGTTTAATATGCGAAGGCTTGTTAGCCTGTTCAATCTGCTCAATATGAGGAACACCTATGTGGTCCGGATGCATGAATTTCATCATCGGATTGCAAGGGTTGATGGCGCGGGAGGATGGCCAGGATGTGGTGGAGTACGTTTTAGTGATCTGCGTAATAGGGCTCACTGCAACCGCCGCGTCCTCGCAGTTCTTCAATTTGATCACCACCTTGTTTAACGATATCGCGGTAGAAATCACTAGCCTAGTGTAATCGCTGCCGTCAGGCAGCGGCGCCAGCTGGGATGAACCTGCGGGAGAGATACATCGGCAACTCAATTGCCATGTATCTCTCCTTTATTTTGGTGGAAAATTAGTCTAGAATCCGCCTTGCATGCCATGGAGAACACATCGACGCTTCCAGAATAGCCGCGGCATATAATGAGATTCGATATGCTCCTGCCAACGAATCACGGAAGCAGCGTTTCATTGATGGGAATTGAAGCCGCTTTGACCGCGATCATTTTCCTGATGCCGCTGGCCTGGCCCAGGCTTGGCTCAAACTTATTCTTCCGTGTGGAGCGCTCTTTTGCAAAGTTGGCGCGGAGAAAGCGTTTATCGGTTTTGATTGTTGGGCTTGCCGCGTTGATTGCGCGTCTTGCCATCCTTCCCATTTGCCCTATTCCATTGCCATTTTGCACCGATGATTTCAGTTTTCTGTTTGCCGCGGACACCTTTCTTCACGGGCGGTTGACCAATCCCACACCCGCCATGTGGATTCATTTTGAAACGATTCATGTCTCCATGCAGCCGACGTTTATGTCGATGTACTTTCCCGCGCAGGGGTTGCTGCTGGCAGCGGGCAAGTTGCTCTTCGGAAATTATTGGTACGGCATTTTGATCACCAGCGCATTGATGTGCGCCGCACTCTGCTGGATGCTGCAAGCCTGGCTGCCGCCCACCTGGGCTTTGCTGGGAGGCTTTGTAGCCATTCTGCATCTGGGTCTGTTCAGCTACTGGATCAATACGTATCATGCCGCGGGCACCATCACTGCTCTCGGCGGAGCGCTGATCCTGGGCGCGATTGCTCGTTTCAAAAGGCATCCTCGTTTTCGTTATTCTCTGCTGATGGGAATCGGGGTTGTGCTCATCGCCTTGGCTCGTCCCTATGAATGCGCGCTTGTTTGCCTACCGGTCGCCTGCGCTCTGGCGCACTGGTTTTGCTTTGCGAAAAACCGGCCCTCGCCTGCGTCAGTAATTCGCCTCATGGCGTTGCCAATGGCAATGATTGTCACTGCCGCCGCATGGCTGGGTTACTACGATTACAGGGCATTCGGAAGCCCATTTACACTGCCTTACACCCTCAATCGCGCCACCTACGCCATTGCGCCCTATTATGTCTGGCAATCCAAAAGGCCCGAGCCAGCCTATCGGCATGAATCCATGCGGCTTTTTTATCAAAGTGAAATCGATTTTTACAACCGGATTCATAATCCTTACAGATTTATTCCCTACACACTTCTGAAAGTGGGCATCGGGGTTCTTTTTTTTGCTGGAACGGCGCTATTGATTCCACTCATCATGACGCGCCGGGTTCTGTTGGACCGACGCGTCCGCTTTCTAGTGCTTTGCCTACTGATCCTGATGGCCGGCATGGGAGTCGAGATCTATCTTATCCCTCACTATCTGGCGCCATATACGGCGGTCTTCTATGCGCTCGGGTTGCAAGCCATGCGCCATCTCCGCCTTTGGAAGTTTGAAGGAAAGCCGGTCGGATTGGCGTGGAGCCGCTTGATTATTGCTCTTTGCCTTGGGATGGCCGGATTGCGGCTGTGCGCCGATTCGTTGCACATTACCATCAAGAAATGGCCACCGTACAATTGGAATGTTGCGTGGTATGGTCCTGGCCATTTTGGCGTCGAGCGGCAACGGGTTGAGAATGCACTGGAAAAACTTCCCGGAAAGCAACTCGTCTTCGTTCGGTATCTGAAGGATCACAATGT
Organism: uncultured Occallatibacter sp.; assembly: GCA_964644105.1. Taxonomy (GTDB): domain Bacteria; phylum Acidobacteriota; class Terriglobia; order Terriglobales; family Acidobacteriaceae; genus Telmatobacter. The sequence continues at coordinate 20,290 of CAZXVX010000011.1, forward strand.
GCTGGATGAGTGGGTTGCCAACGCACCGGAGATCGACAGTTCCAAGGTCATCTGGGCGCGGGAGATGGACCCGGCCAGTGATCTAGAACTGATGCGCCACTATGGCGACAGGCAAGCGTGGCTGGTGCAGCGGGGCGGGGATTCGGTTGCCGTTTCATCTGTTCCAGCACCGGGCCAGCCGATCGCTTCTATGCAATAAGCCAGGCCAAGGATATCTGCTTTTTTCTCATGCGCTCTTGCCTTCACCCCCCTGATTCAGGCGATACTAAGTTCATGGCCGCCATCCTTCAGCAAGGACTTGAAGTTCTCTATACCCGTCAACAGATTGCCGAGCGCGTCGCCGAGTTGGGCGCAGTGATTACGCGTGACTTGCAGGGCGAAAAAGTTGTACTGATCGGCGTGCTAAAGGGCGCGGCGATCTTTTTGTCTGACCTGGCGCGGGCGCTGGACGTGGAGGCAACCTTTGATTTTGTCGCTGTCTCCAGCTATGGCAGCGGGCAGCGTTCTTCGGGTGCAGTTAAACTGATCAAGGATTTGGACGATCCCATCGAGGGCAAGAATGTGCTGGTGGTTGAGGATATTCTCGACACCGGCCTGACGCTCTCCTATCTGCGCAACTTTTTCCTGCGCCAGAAGCCCAAGTCGCTGCGCATTGCCACGCTGCTGGACAAGCCCTCGCGGCGGCTGGAGAAGATCGAGGCCGATTACGTGGGCTTCTCGATTCCCAACCTCTTTGTGATCGGCTACGGGATGGATTACGCCGAGCGCTACCGCAACCTGCCCGACATCTGCCTGATGACCGTGGACCATCCAGAATAAATATGGGTATTTTGATGAATGACGAAAAGACCGGTCTAAAGAATCTCTGATCAAACCGTGATTGATGGGATAGGTGTGATTTTACTAACCTCAACCATCTTTCGATCCCTGTTCCCTGTTCCCTGATCCCTGATCCCTGATCCCTGTTTCCTGTTCTCACCGCACCTTCAGCACAATGATCGTCTCATCGTCGAAGCGATCCTCATCGCCTTGGAAGCGGCCAACGTCGGAGAGGATGGCGTCGGCGATCTCCTCGGCGGAATGTTCGCCGCGATTGCAGAGCAACTCCTCCAGCCGTTCTGAGCCATACATCTCACCCTGCGCGTTTACCGCGTCTAGAATTCCATCCGAGACAAAGACAATGGCGTCTCCCGGCTCGGTTGCCACGGACAGTTCGTCATAGACTACCTCCGGGAAAAGTCCCAGCGGAAATCCCTCGGCGAGAATGGTGGACGACTGGCCAGCCCGGCAGAGAATCGGCTGCACCGCGCCGGAGTTGGCCACTTGCAACGTTCGGCTGTCGTCGTTCCACAGGGCAAAGAGCATGGTCACGTATTGCGATTCCAGCTTGCGTTCCTGGATGGCGTCGTTCAACAGGCCAAGCATCCTTGCCGGCTCCGGCCGCTGCTGCGCAGCCGAACGCATGATGCCGCTGACGAGCGCGGCAAAGAGCGCCGCCGGGGCAGCCTTGCCGCTTACGTCGCCCAGCACGATGGCCACGCGGCCGGGGCCGTACTCGACAAAGTCGTACAAGTCGCCGCCGATGGTGCGCGCGGGCAAAAAGCGCACAGCCATCTCGGCGTTGGTCCACACCGGCGCGGTGGAAGGCAGCAGGCGCAGTTGCACCTCGCGGGCCATGGTGATGTCCCGTTCCAGTTGCCGCTCTTGCGAACGCACCGTCTGGTAGAGGCGCGCATTCTCAATGGCAATGGCCACCTGCGCCGCCAGGGTGATCAGCGTTCGCTCATGCTCCTCATTGAAGAAGCTGGCCCGCGTGTGCTCCAGGTCAAGCACGCCGATGATCCTGCCCTTGTGAAAGAGCGGCGCAATCAACTCCGAACGCGTCTCCGGGTTCATGGGCACATAGCGCGCGTCGTTGCGCACATCGGGCACATTCACCAGGCGCCACTCGCGCACCGCCGCGCCCACCAGCCCGCTGGTGATGGGCAGGCTGCGCTGTGGCGTGTGCGCGCTGCCAAAGCGCCATGCATAGCGGGTAATCAGCCGCTCGCCCCGCTCGTCCAGCAGCATGATGGAAAACATCTGGTAGTCGATCAAGCGGCGCAGCAGTTGGCCCACCCGCTCCAGCAGCGGGTCAAGATCAAGAATCGAGGTCAGTTCCGTGGCAATCTCATTCAGCACCGTCAATGTCTGCGCCTGACGGGAGACGCGCGCATAAAGGCGGGCGTTTTCAATTGCCTGGGCGATGCGCGAGGCGGTCAGCGTCAGCAGCCGCATCTGTTCGGGGCCAAAGTAATTGAGCTGCTCGCTCTCGATGTCCATCACCCCGATCAGCCGGTTCTTGGCAATCAGCGGCACGGCCAGTTCGGAGCGCACTTCGGGGTTTACTTCGACGTAATTCTCTGCGCTGCTCACATCATTCAGCAGCACCGCCTGGCGGGTCAGCGCCACCTGCCCCACCACTCCCTGGCCCATGGGAATACTGAGCCGTTCCACCTTCATGGTGTGGCCGATCTGAAACCGGACGCGCAGCTCGCGGGTGCGGTCGTTGACCAAAAGAATCGCAAAGATGCGGTACGGAATGACGGCCGCCACCAGCTCCGAGGTGCGCCGCAGCAGGGTCTCCAGATCGAGGGTGGTGTTCAGCGCCTCGGCCAGTTGCATCAAGTAGGCCACATCGGCCGCTTCCACGCGGATGTTGGCCGGATCAAGATGCGTACCGGGGTTGGCTAAATCGCTGGGGCGATAGTCGCCCTCGAACCCTGTCTCATCGCGCGAAGAGGTAAAATCGTCTGCCATAGGCCTAGGAAACATAGTACACGGACGGCCACATTCAGCGGCGGTGAGTTAAACCAGGAGACCTGACCTCAGGCGGGATTCCGCACTGGCAAAGAATACAGCGCGGCGGTTAACTCTCCGCCACATCCCTCACCCAGGCTTTCACCAAAGGCAACTCTTCCTCGCCGACCAGCTTGAGCCGAACCAGTTCCGCGTAAACCCGGATCAGATTCTCTCCCAGATTCTCCACTCCCGCTTCCAGCTTCAGCGCATCCAGTCGCGCGCCGATCTCACGATTATGAAGATACCCAGGCACTTCATCGGCAAAATCGCGCATCAGGTTGTGGTCGTTCCGCCGTTGAAAGACGTCCGGGCCCTTGAAGAGCACGCTCCAGCCGTTCTCCCAGGCGATCCTCTGGGCCACAAAGCTGCGCCAGATATCCGTCATGCGAATCGAACAGTAGGACGGCAGATAGAGCAGCGGATACGCCTTGGGAAACCAGGCCGTGTTCTGGCTGTTAAAAGGGCACCAGGTTCCCGAAGCCAGGCCCAGCCAGCGATCGCGTCGGAAGTTGATGGGAAGCGGCAGCAGCAGCCGGTAGATGGCGTCCACGTCGGGATCTTCATCGGCCAGCCCCGGCTGAATCGGGCAGTCGAGATCCGTCTGAGGAAGCGCATCAAACTCCGGCAACGGCCTCTGCACCGCGTCCAGCGGAAGTCCGCGCGGCCAGATATTCGCATCCGTAAAATATCCGTAGACGTTCGTCCAGCCGTTTCCGGCGAGCGTCGGCACGTGCATCTTCGACTGGCGCGCATCCCAGAAGTTAGAGAGCGGCATATTGTCGTCATCGGTCTCCAGCAGCATCGCGGGGCGCGTGCGGAGGGCCAGCAAGTAGCCGATGTTTTTGCGCGAGTAATGCCGGGTGGGCATGATCTCGGCAATCTTGAAGCCCGTCTCCCGCTGCCGCTGCAGGCTATAAAACTCGCATCCTTCGATGGAAAAATCCGCCGGACTGGGCACATCGCCGATCACATAAAAAGAAAAGCCGCGCGTTTTGCATTGCGCTGCCAACTCGCGCAGTTCCGCATTCGGTGCTGCGATGGAAGTGACGACTACGCTGACCGGCCCTACAAAGGACGAATCGCTCACAGTTGCTCCTTGATGCGAAGTTGGAATAACCGCCACAATTGCACGAAGGCTTCTTTCACGGCGGAAGAGCCAAGGCGGGGACTCGCTGCGCGGTAGGTGATCGGCACTTCCACAAACTTCAGCTTCCGGCAATGGGTCTTGATCTCGGTTTGAAAAAAATGCGCTCTGGATTGAATGCCTTTGTCCAGGACCATGCTGAGCGTCTGACGGGAAAACAGTTCGAATCCGCTGGTCATATCCGTCTGGCGCGTACCCAGCAGCAAATTTGTCAGAACGGTTCCACCCCAACTGACCATGTGGCGTTTGAATGAACTCTTCTCAAAGCGCCCCATGAAGCGGCTCCCAAAGACACAATCCAGCCCTTCTTCCATGGCGCTGAAGAATTGGGGAATCTCTTCGGGCTGATGGCTGAATCCGGCGTCGATCTCCAGAATCCAGTCGCAGCCTGAGGTCAAGGCTTCGTTGTAGCCTCGCATATAGGCGTCTACCACACAGCGATTCTCCGGCGCCCAAACCACGTGTAAGCGGGGTTCTGTGCGCTCCAAGGCACGCATTTGATCCAGGCTGGAATCCTTGGTCACGCGATCGAAGACCGCGAAAAATGTTGCGCGCTTGAAACCGGTGCACTGCTCCAGCACCGCATGGCAGAAGGTCACGGCTTCATCACCTTCGTTGGCCATGGGACAGACGACGCCCAGCGAAATCGCATCTCGGGGTTGTACCGCAGGCTGCATGGCTCTGTTCGTGATCTCTAACTCCATTTTCCGTACGGATTCCGCTCTGGAGGAGGATCTTGAATTCAGAGCAATAGGGCCGACTTGATTTCTTGATGGTCAGAGTAGCAGAATTGACCTTCATTGTCGAGAACTGTGGGCTACTAGCAACCTGCAAAAACAAACTCACATTTTTACAAACATGCATTGGCTGCCGACCAGATCGAAGTACGGTTCTGGCTTGTCGGCAAAAAACTCTTCAAATGCCTGATTGACTCCGATCGACGTATCGTAATCATGGCAAACAAGAATTCCTCCTTTGTTCAAGCGAGGATAAAACCACTCCAAACCGGCTTTGGTCGATTCGTAAATGTCGCCGTCCAGATGGACAAAGGCGAATCTGCTGCCAGTCAAATCGCTTGCCGTTGCGGGGAACAAACCCTTGTGAAGGACAACGTTGGCGTCCTTCAAGTAGCTCTGAACATCCTCGAAAGAGTATCGGTATTGTCCCTTCATAAACCTCGAACTGTCTTTGACCGACGGATCAGGCAGCCCCTCGAAGGTGTCAAAGAGGTGCAGTACCCGCTCTGGGGCGCGGGCAGAAATCATCTTGGCCGATGCTCCCGCCGCCACTCCCAATTCAGCCATCTCTCCCGGGATACTCTTCACTGCATCCACCAGGCTCATGATCTGGCAGGCCTCACTGGGCAGCAACAGCATATCCCGCTCTGAACGAATCTTCAAAAGAAGTTTGATCCGTTCGCGACGCCGGGCTGAGTCCCAGTATTTAGAGAGCATCATGCCCATGCGGGCAAAGAGCAAGGGCACCGTGCGCAACACTCGCCATTCGCTGATTTTCATATAGGGAAATAATAAAGCAGAGGCCTCACTCCGCTCCCAGCTCCCGCACAATGGCCACCGAAGCCGAAGCGCCGATGCGGTTGGCGCCGGCCTCCAGTAAAGCCTTTACGTCGGCCAGAGTGCGGATTCCGCCCGAGGCCTTTACGCCGCAGCGCGCTCCCGCCACGCCGCGCAATAGCGCCACATCGGCCGCCGTCGCCCCGCCCTGGGAAAAACCGGTCGAGGTCTTGATAAAATCCGCGCCGGCCTGGATGGCGATCTCCGAGGCGCGCAGCTTCTCCGCCACGTTCAATAGTGAGGTCTCCAGAATCACTTTGAACAATGCGCCGTGTGCATGGGCGATCGCTCCCACCGTGCGAATGGTATGTTCTGCAACCAGGTGGTTACCGCTCTTGAGCTGCCCGATGGGAAAGACCATATCCAGCTCGCGCGCCCCCAGCCGCAACAGCGCGGTCGCCTCATGGCGAAGCGTGGAGACCAGCGAAGCCCCCAGCGGGAATCCGATCACCGCACCCACAGGAATGCCGGAGCCGAAGAGCGCGCTGACCGCCGTGGGAACCCAGACCGGATTCACCATTGCGCAGGCAAAGCGGTAGCGCTTCGCCTCCTCGCACAGCGTCTTTACCTGCTGCCGAGTGGCCTCCGGCTTTAAAAGTGTATGGTCGATGACCGCGGCCAGCGATTGCCAGCTCCGAAGTGCCGCCGTAGTGAAGGCGAATGCATCAAAACTTCCGTGATCAAACTCCGGATCAATCTCCTGGATCGGAGGAATTGCAGCCATCGGAACCTGCTCCTTGCCGAAAATGCCGCTCACCATCGGCGGCTAGCCGGTTGTCTTACCGCAGATGAGTATAGTTCCTTACAGGGGTCAATCCCAAGAACGAATGTGAATTTTGGGTTGATTCGCGGCTTCGCTCCTCCATTGTTTAGACTTGAAGAGAGATCTTTCTGGAGCCATCTTGCCTGCCAACCCCCAAGAACGAATCGTCCGCCCCGCCAGGAACATAACCGGGAGCCTGCGCCTGCCCGGTGACAAGTCCATCAGCCACCGTTACGGAATGCTGGCCGCCTTTGCCGAAGGCACATCGCGCTTTACCAACTTCTCCACCGGTGCGGATTGCGCATCCACACTGGATTGCATGGCAGCGCTGGGCGCTCGGGTGCGGCGGCTGGAGGACGGGGCGGTCGAGGTGACCGGCGTCGGTGGTCACGTAACGCCGACCGACCAACCGCTCGACTGCGGAAACTCCGGCTCAACCATGCGCATGATCAGTGGCCTCTTATCGCCGCAGCAGGGCAGCTTTACCCTGGTGGGCGATGAATCGCTCTCCCGCCGGCCGATGGGGCGCATCCAGAGGCCTCTGGAGGCCATGGGCGCGCATTTGGCGCTCACTGACGGCCACGCGCCGATCGTCATCGAGGGCAGGGAATTGAAGGCCATCGACTATACAACGCCGGTACCCAGCGCCCAACTGAAGACTTGCATTCTGCTGGCCGGCTTGCAAACCTCGGGTGCAACCACAGTGCGCGAGGCGGTGCGCACCCGCGACCATAGTGAGTTGGCGCTCAAGGCTTTCGGCGCCACCATCGAGCGCGCGTTGGATTCGGTCTCGATTATCGGAGTGCAGAAGCTTCACGCCATCGATGCCATCATCCCTGGCGACCTCTCATCGGCGGCATTTTTTCTCTGCGCGGCGGTGCTCTTTCCTGGCTCCAATCTGGTTCTGGACGCGCTTGGAATGAACCCGACGAGGGCCGCGCTGCTGGACGTGCTGGCCACACTCGGCGCGCGCATCAGCGTATTGAATCTGGAAGAGAAGAACGCAGAACTGGTGGGCACGGTGCAAATTAAAGCACCGGCGGAGGGGCTGGGTTCAATCTTCATTCGAGGCGCTCTTACTGCGCAACTGATCGACGAATTGCCCGTTCTGGCGGCGATTGCTCCGTTTACCAGCGGCGGCATCCGCATCCGCGACGCACGAGAACTGCGCGTGAAGGAGTCCGACCGCATCGCGCTGGTGGTTAAAAATCTGCGCGCCATGGGTGCCGAGGTCGAAGAGTTTGAGGACGGATTGGACGTTCCCGGCGGGCAAACGCTGCATGGCGCAACCATCGACTCCGGCAGCGATCACCGCATCGCCATGGCCTTTAGCGTGGCTGCGCTGCGCGCGGAAGGAGAGACGAATATTCAGGGCGCGGAATCAGTGGCAATTAGCTTCCCGGAGTTCTTCGATTTGCTCGATTTAGTGGCGGAGCGGTAACCACCTGCGTGGGGCCAGCGGCTCGCTATCCGCTCGCTCAAGTTTCGTGGTTTCCCATCCATTTCACATGAGACTTGAATTGGATGGGAATTCAACGATAAAAAAGCCCGGCCGCTTGATGAAAAGCAGGCCGGGCTTTTTCTATGGCAATTTATCGCGTGGCTGGCACAGCTACAACCTAATTGCTCGCGCTCTTGGCTGGCGTCAATCCCGGCACCACCGGTGCGGAGTTCACATTGCCGCTGGCAGCTTCATTCAAGTTGATGCCGTAGTGATGCAGCGTCGAGGCTAGCATCTGGTACATGGCCGCCCGCGCCTGCGCGTACGTGGCCTGAGCTGCAATCAGGCTGTTCTCAGCCGAGGACAGGTTGCGTTGTTGTTGCAGAACGTTGGCCGTGGTGGAAGCGCCCAGCCGCAGCTTTTTCACCTCGGCGTCCAAGCTCTGCTGGTTGTAGTCGCGCGATGCGATGGCCGCCTGCACCAACGCACGGTCGTTGGCCAGCGCAATCTGCTGGCTCACAACCTGCATATGAATCTGAGTGTAGAGCTGTTCCAAATGCAGTTCGGCTTGGCGATACTCAATCAGCGAACGCGCCTGATCGGCCTGTGCCGCACGGTTACGCAGAGGAATATTGAGATTGAAACCAACGCCTTTATCGGGCGAACTGCTGTCGAAAAGGCCGTTGAAAGTGCTTCCATAACTTACACTTGGATAGGTGTTTGGCAGGCAGGGCTGGCCCGTGGCGAAGTTCACACAATATGGACTCTGCGCTCCACCCGCGGCGCTTGCACCGTAGAATGCGTTGACACTCAGCGTGGGAAGCAACGCATTGCGCGCGCCTTTCAGCGTGATCTCATCCTTCTTGATGGCCAGTGCAGCCTGTTCCAGCTCAGGGCGGTTCTGGAAGGCTTCTTGTACCAGATCTTCAACGGGCCGTTTCTCTTCAGGAATCTGTTCAAGGCTCACGCGGTCAGTAGGAATCACCTCGGCGGCAACCAGAGCTGCATCATTCAAGTTGCGTGCAATAGCCTGTTTCAGAATCAGCTGCTGATAGCTCAGATTATTTTTCGAGCTAAGCAATGCCTGCTGGTCACTGGCAACTGTGGATTGTGCGTTGACCACATCCAGCGGGGCCAGGGTTCCAATCTCCAATTGCTTCTTGTTGTCCTCTAGCAACTTGCTGCTCTGCTCTAGAGCGTGCTGCTTGGCCTGCACATCTTCATAGGAGCTGACCAGCGCCCAGTAGATATTTTCTACCTGGTTGACGGTGTAAAGAATTTGCTGGCGGAAGGTCGAGTCAGTGATGCGGCGGTCCAGTTTCGCCTCGTAAATGAAGCGTTGGTTCACCCAGAAGCCGGCTCCCTGCAAAAGATTTTGCGTCACTGTTGCTCTGAAACTGGAAAGCAGTTCCGGGCTGTAATCGTTGAAAGGGCTGCTGGAAGATATATGAGAATTGTTGAAGGTCACGGCCAGTGATCCGCCAGTGATAAAGCCTTGATTGTAGGTGAAATTGTACGAGTCCGTATTCTGAAAGGCGCGCGGCTGGAACTGGCTCGTTTGTGGCGATTCAGAGCGCTCGAATGTAAGCGCACTGGTTAAGACAGGATCCAGATTCTCCGGCGCCGGACCAACGCCGTCGGTCGTCAATACAACGCCGTTGGTGCCCGTCGTCGCACCGCTCGCGGTGCCGCCTGGAGCGCCGCTGGCGGCTAATGTCTGAGAGCTGCCGCCTTGCGTATTCTGCAAAACCGTTGCGCCCACGCCGCGCAGCCCGGAGCCAGCCTTGGCCCGCAGAATGTCGGTGTCGGCAATATCCATGTAATAACGCGCAATCGCGATGTCGTAATTGTTTTCGAGCGCCAGCGCCAGTGCATCCGACAAGCTCAGATAAATCTTGCCGTCCTTGACCAGATCGGTCAGGCGCACCGAGTTGGCAAAGCTGGCCTTGGAGATGCTGGTTGGCCGATACTTGTTGATCGGATTGCCAAGCAGCGTGCCCGATGGAACAGAAAAGTCGCGCGACGATTGCCGCAGGTTGAGCGGCTCAGTCTGCGCGGGCGCGGGAGCCGCAGGCAGCTCAGAGGCTGCCTTGTCCGACACGGTAGCCGCCGCCTGCTGGGCAAAGCCTGAAGGCAATGCCGTCATCAAGGCCAGCATCAGCGCCGCTACGGCGCGCAGCCGATTACCCGCCGGTTGTGATTTTCTCCCCGCGGCTTCAACATCCTGCTTCTCAAACACACTCTTGCCAAACAAATGCATATTTCCTCTCCACAAATTTCTGAGGCGTATTGGCGTTCTTCTTCAAGACGAACGGGAAGCCTTCCCGGACGCATTCTTTGCAATTCTCCACTCCTATTATCGCCTGTGGACAATACCGCGTCACTTCACTCGCAGGTTATTACGCAACAGACTTCCAGTTCGTTCCCTTGGAGGAGCTGGGAACATTGAACAGTAGCGTCAGCGTTCTGGTCCACGTCTGCTTCTTCCTGGGCACAACAATCGCATTTATCCGTCATGAAGTTTATCTCCCGTCTTCGAGTATTCTGAATTCAGAACGCCCTTCGCCATGACAGAAGAGACCCAATTCGCTCCCGACTGCCAAAACTGGAAGCTGACCCTGGCTTACGATGGAACCGACTTCCGCGGCTGGCAGGTGCAGCCGGGTGAGGTCACTGTCCAGGGCGAGTTGCAGGCCGCGCTCAAGCGCATCACCGGCGAAGGGCCATTGCCCCAGGGCTCGGGGCGAACCGACGCCGGTGTCCATGCTCTTGGACAGGTGGCCAGCTTCACGCTGGCCGCCTCCATTCCGCCAGGAAACCTGCAACGCGCTCTCAACCGTACGCTCCCACCTGCCATTTGCGTTCTGGAAGCGAAAACAGCGCAAAGAGCATTTCACGCCCGCCACTCGGCGCTGGCCAAAACCTACGAGTACCGCGTCTTCCGTGCGCCGATCTGCTCGCCTTTTCTGGCCCGTTACTTCTATCCATGCACATGGCCATTGAACCTGGAAGCGCTGCAGCGAGCGGCGCAGATTTTTGTTGGCGAACATGATTTCACGAGCTTTGCCGCCACAGACCCGGAGCTGACGCAACGCAACTTCGACCTGGATGCGCCGCCCGATCTGAGGCCGATTCCGCGCGTGGGCTTTCAAATCAAGCCGCCGACGGCCTCGACAGTGCGCAGAATCTTCTCTTCCAGTTGGGAAGAGCAGTTAAGCGAAGCCGGTGCGCTGCTGGTCTATCGCGTGCGCGGCAACGGCTTTCTGCACCACATGGTGCGCAATCTGGTGGGAACCATGCTGGACGTGGGTAGAGGACGATTCAGTTCCGACTCGATCCCAGAGATTCTCGCCGCCCGCAATCGCGCCGCCGCCGGACCCACCGCTCCTGCGCGTGGGCTCTTTCTTCATTCGGTCGAGTACGACGGGACGGAATGAGAAATGAGACCAGAAAAAGATTTTACTATGGTCGAATAAAAGACTAAATTCAGACTATAAAAGATCTTTTGGGGTTCAAAATGCGCTATTCCACCCAAATCAAACCCATCAGTTAGGTCAAAGCCCACGCCGCCGAATTGCTCGACCGCATTACCGAAGAGCGCGAGCCAATCATCATCACCCAAAACGGCGAGGCACGGGCCGTGCTGGTGGATGTTCACTCCTACGATGCATTTCAGGAGAGCATGGCCATGTGGCAGATACTGGCAATCGGCAAGAAGCAGATCGATGCAGGCCAGACCCTCCCGCTCGCCGAGGCTATCGCCAAAGTTCGCAACCGCGCGGCCAGGATGCCGGAACCCGAAGGCGTAGCGCAATGAACTTCCCGGTTCGCATCACCAGCGCAGCCTGTCGTGATCTCTTGGAGATTTACGACTGGATTGCGGAGCACGATTCTCTGGAAAAAGTCGACTACGTCCTAGACCAGGTGCAGGAAGTGGCGGAGAGTGTTGCGGTATTGCCGCACAGCGGAACGCGAGTGTGCGAACTTCCAGCGGGAACGGAAGCAGAGTACAAGCAGGTTTATTTCAAATCCTATCGTGTGGTGTACGAAATCATGCGCGACGAAGTCGTAATCCATCTGATCGCCGACGGCCGCCGCAATATGCAATCGCTGCTGATGCGGCGGCTCTCCGGTCAGAACTTGTAGACCACGCCCAGTTCAGCGCGCGAGTTGCGGCTTGCATGGTTGGAGCAGCCCATGTTGGCGCAAGACGAAGGCAGGTCGGCGGTTATAGCAGAGCGAACATCGTCGCCCGCGAAGCTGATAAAAATGCGCGGTTTGATTTTATACTCCAAACCGCCGCCCAACCCCGCGGCAAAGGAGACACTCGGGGTGGCGTAAGGCTGGCTGGGTGTACCGCTTGGCAGACCGGTTGTGATGGGCGTTCCGCTGATTTGCTCCATGCCTAGCAGTACATGGCCAAAGACCCCTATGGGCCCAAGCAAATGCGCGTGCAACACTGGGCCAAAAAGCAGCATATCCACGGTCGGGTTTCCGGGATTGGTCGCGTCATACGGAAACTTGTAAACGCCGCCATCGGCAAAGACGCCAAAGTACTTGCCCCAGTCGCGGGTCACCTTGACGTTCACGCCAAACTGTCCGTTGCGCGACTGGTTGACGTTGTTGAGGCTGGTGTACCCGGCGCCAACGAATACCTCGTACTTGGGCAACACATCGGTAGCCTCGGCGTGCGCTGGCTTGTCGGGGGCAACTTGACTGGTGGCGGTTAAGGGCATCATCATGGCCGCAACCACGGCCAAAACCAAGAACAGAAACTTACTCTTCAATGTGGGACTCTCCTCAATGCATTGCTGGGACGACGTCGGCGCTCCAGGGCCAAAGCCCTCCGAGTTGCCGCTTGAATCCGCCGCTTCCATCTTGACCGGCCGCCCGTATCGACGAACTACTACTAGACTATCCTCTCAGACCCGCTTCCATGAAGTCCCGCTGCACCGTGCCCCATCCATTGCGCGTTTTTTGCGAAATAGGTGGGAGCCGCCTTCCTTAGGAGAGCGGATACCGAGCAGTCGGCCCTACCGCAGGTGGTTCAAGGCCTCTGGACCGGAACCGGCTCCGCAAGCCGCAGCAGCTTGCCGGAGGTCACTGTTACTGTGACGGGAATCCCGGCGGAAAGATAGCGCCCAATCACCTCTGGCCGCGCCCAATCCAACCCCCAACCCTCCTCAATCGCCACCACCGTGTACTCGCCCGGAGCCACATCGTGCAACGAAAAGCTGCCGTCAGAGTCGGATTGATCGCGCCGGACGAGCGATCGAAAGGCACCCGCCTCTTTGGGAACCAGCTCAATCATCACGCCGGATTGCCCCTTGCCGTCCTTACGTGCAATGCCCTCCACGCGCGTCTCGCTCAGGCTCACCGTCGCCATTACTTTGAGAGGCTTGTCGCGCACGGTAATCAGGTTGCCTGGATGCGCCTGACCGCTGACTGTCACCGAAGTTATGATGGGATCTTTACCGTTGGCAAAGGCCCAAAGCTCCCAGCTTCCCGGTGGAACCGCATCAAAACTGAACTTGCCACCATTGACATTGGTTTGCAATTCTGCATGATTTTGAGTCCCGTCAAAAGACGTGAGTCGCACCACCATACTCTCAGGCAGTGACGACCCGTCGGCGCTTTGCAGACTTCCCGCCAAAGCCGTCGTCGCCGTGCCAAGATTGGGGTCAATCTCCTGGCTGGAGTTGACATCAATCTCCGCCACGCGCGGCGGATCGCCTTGGGTTAGTACAAAATGGCCAGGAGCAATAGCTGGCAATTGAACCGCTACGTTTCCTTTATTTCCAGGAGGAAGAAAATCCACAATGGGCAATTCTGTATCGAAAATGGTTTGATGCATCTCCACTTGCGAGGCCCATTTGTTCTCTTTCATGGGCGATTCAACCACCAGATGCAATGCGGGAACCGTGCGCAAGATAACATTTGCAACCGCATGATCTCCGCCGGACAAAGCAATTGAAGTCGCGGATTCCTGATCCGTTGTCGAATCAAAGTAGGTCACTGGATACACCACATCGAGAGCCGCATTTGTTTCAGTTTCCGGCTGCTCATTTCCAAAGATACTCTGCCGCTTCCCCAACGAATTGGAATGGGTAGCGAACCAAGGCTCCGCCTCCACCGCAATCAAATAGTCGCCCGCCGCCAGCCCATCAAGCTCATAGGCGCCCGTGTCATCGGTGCTTGCGTCCCGCAACTTCCGGATCTTCTCGCCGGGAATATGGCCGCTCGGCTTGCGGAAGAGCATCACGCTCGCCCCCTCCACCGGATCGCCGCCGTCGCCCGTGACCACGCCGTAAATCGAAGCTCCTGGAGTGATCCGAAAGACCAGCCCACTCGTCTCTTGATCCGGCCCAGTGACAATGGCCGTGTTGTATCCACCATCATGTTCATCGTAGAAGCCAGTCAGAAAGCCGCGCTTGGAGGCAGTCAGCGGGTACTTGCCTGCCGACAATCCTTTGAGTGAAAAGCCTCCCTCACCATCCGTCTCCACCGACGCAACAATCGCGCGGCTCTCCAAATCCTGCACCGAGACCGTCGCGCGCCGCACCGGCTCTCCGCTGACCGCGTTAATGACCGTACCGGTAATGCTGTAGACCGTGGCGGGTTTTGGCATTGTTTGTGCGCCGATGGATGCCGTTGCCATGAGCAAAAAGACCACGCTACGGCAAAGGATTCGCGTCGTGAGAGAAGCATCCGCCCCGGAGGGGCGACATGAGAATAGCCCAGGGCGGAAGCAATGGTTAAGCCGACCAACAAACGATCCAAGCCCCGGAGGGGCGACCGATTCGTCCCAAGGGATTCTCAATGGGATTGACTGCATTTTCGACGGTGCCGAAAAGACCGCTAACCAACGCGCGGGCCTTAGCCTCTGAGGGAAAGTCTTTCTCATCGTCCTGGAACCTCCAGCCCAAGATTCCCAGTTGTCCCCGGAGAGAGCGTCACCTGCTGCCCCGCCGTGGGCAGTGCGGCCAGCGCTGCCTGATTGCGATACTCCAGCCGCACCGGCTCGTTGAAGGTATAAACGTGATAACTGCCCGGAGTCAGCCCATCAACCGTCAGAGATGCGCCAGACGAAGGATGCACAGTCATCGGTGGAATGTCCGCCGTCGTATCAAAATCAGGAACCACATAGACGGTATAGAAAGGCTCTTCGCCGGGCAGGAAATCAGCCAGCGCGGACGGCAGCGTCAGTGTCAGCTTGGCGCAATCGTCGCGGAGCGTCAGTTCCATCGGCGGCGGCGAAGTGCCCGGCGCAACCGTCAGCGGCTCGCGGGCCAGATTCGCGCCGCCTGCGCTAAACGAATCCATGCATAGGCTGGGGTTGTTGATTTCGGTGTTCAGCCATTCAGAACCGAGAGTGAATCGGCTTAGTTCCAAGAGATCCGCACCAATGACGACCGAAGAGATGTCGATATCATCACCAATCGCCAGTATGGGTTCGGCGGGAGAAGCGTTCACCGTGACTTGCATTTGCAACTCCTCGCTGGTCTTCGATCCAGAACTCCGCACCGCTCGCAAATGAATCGACCAATTGGGCATGGTGGAAAGTGAGATACGCAGATTGGTTA
>CAZXVX010000012.1:0-3940 GCA_964644105.1 uncultured Occallatibacter sp.
TGATGGGGCTGATCACCGTTCTGTGGGCCGTGGTGGGCTACTCGCTGGCCTTCGGCGCGGGCAATGGATTCATCGGCGGGCTGGAGCACGCCTTTTTGCGCGGCGTTGGCCTGGACCCCAACCCCAACTACGGGGGCACCATCCCCGAGCAGAGCTTCATGATCTATCAGCTCATGTTCGCCATCATCACGCCGGCGCTGATCACCGGCGCCTTCGCCGAGCGCGTCAAGTTCAGTTCGATGGCCGTCTTTCTCTGCCTTTGGTCGCTGGTCGTCTACTGCCCCATGGCGCATATGATCTGGGGCGTCGGCGGCATTCTGAACTTTGCCAATCCAGGCGCGCGCTGGCCGGTCTTTGACTTTGCCGGAGGCACCGTCGTCCACATCACCAGCGGCGTCTCGGCGCTGGTCTGCGCATTTTATGTCGGCAAGCGCGTTGGCTACCCGCAAGAGGATATGCCTCCCCACTCCATGGTGCTCAGCTTTATCGGTGCCGGAATGTTGTGGGTGGGCTGGTTCGGCTTCAATGCCGGCAGTGCGTTGGGTGCAGGCCCACTTGCCACCAGCGCCTTTGTCAATACGCAATTCGCCGCCGCCGCCGCCGCCATCACCTGGGTCATCACCGAGTGGCTGCAAAACGGCAAGCCAACCGCTCTCGGCGCCATCTCCGGCGCGGTCGCTGGCCTCGCCACCATTACCCAGGCATCCGGCTTCGTACAACCCATGAGCGCGCTCGCCATTGGTGCCATCGCCGGCATCGTCTGCTGCTTCATGGTCTTCCGCGTAAAGAAGTTCTTCGGCTATGACGACTCGCTCGATGCCTTTGGCGTCCACGGCGTGGGCGGAACCATGGGCGCGCTGCTTACGGGACTCTTTGCAGCCGGCTCCATCAACGCCGTTTTCGGCAAAAATGCAGCAGGCGTTCCGAACCCAGCCGGAGCCATCGACGGCAACTGGCATCAGGTCACCAATCAGTTGGTCGGCATGGGCATTGGCTGGGCGCTGGCCATCGTCGGCACTCTGGTGTTGTTGTTCTTGGTCGATAAGACCATGGGTTTGCGCGTCTCCGCCACTGAGGAAGCCGTGGGCCTTGATCTCAGCCAGCACGGTGAGGAGGGCTACGAGCTGAATGCGTAGCCCCTATCATCTGTCATCCTGAGCGTAATTCTTGCTCTGTCATCCTGAGCGAGCGAAGCGAGTCGAAGGACCTGCGGTTGCTTTTCGCTTGTCGAACGAATGAACCTCCGTGCCCCATCCATTCGCGCTCTTGGCGAATGGGTGGGAACCCAAGAAACTGAATGATCCCAAAGTAGTTCGAGGAATCCGCAAATGCTCAAGATTGAAGCCATCATCCAGCCGGCAAAGCTGGACATTGTCAAAGAAGCCCTGATCGAAGCAGGTATCGAGGGAATCACCATTCTGGAAGCGCGCGGCCATGGCCGCCAAAAGGGCCACACCGAGTTCTACCGCGGCCGCGAGTACACCGTCGATCTACTCCCCAAGGTTAAGCTGGAGATCATGATTACGGACGAACTGAAGGACAAAGTAGTTCTGGCTATCCTCGGCGCAGCCCGTACCGGCCACATTGGCGACGGCAAAATCTTTATCAGCCGCGTCGAGGAGGCCATCCGCATCCGCAACGACGAACGCGGTGAAGCTGCCATCTAACGATACTTCAGAAACTTTCGTACCCCGCTCTTTCGCATTCATCGAGGGGGCGGGATGCCACATCATCCGGTATTGTCTATCCCCTATTCTTAATTTTTTTTAATTATTTACAGTTTTATTCTGTTTGCGCCTCATGAAAGATGAGAAAGCGCCGATCTTCCCAATATGGTTTGCTTGCTTTTCTTGACAAAGGCAACCACCATCAGAGCATTCCAACGAGCTCTTTCTGAATGGATGGAGGTTTCTTATGAATCCCTATCGTACTTTGGTTGCTGTAACCCGCCTTCTTGCCGCCCGCAAGATCAGCATGACTGGCTCTCGATCTCTCTTCCTGGCAGCTCTGAGCGTCTTTGCCCTGACGACGCTGATGGTGGGTTCCGCGGGATGGGCGCAGGAGGCGAATCAAACGCCCGCGGCGGCGCCACTGAATGCGCGCTTTGTCGATTCAGTTCAGAATCAACTTCTTGGCCGTACTTCGTTGGTGCGGACCACCCCGGAGGGCCACACTCTCGGCTATAGATCTTCCCCGATGGACATGTCCCACTTGATTGGCCAGCCGGGCTTGGCCGCGCAAACCACAGCAAGCCTTCCTTCCAGCTATGACCTTCGGAATTACGGCAAGGTCAGTCCAGTCAAAAACCAACTCCTCTGTGGAGATTGCTGGGCCTTCGCCACGTATGGCTCCATGGAATCGGTTTTGCTTGCCGAAGATGTTTGGCATTTCTCTGAGAACAACCTCAACAATTTGAGTGGCTTCGACATCGGTTCGTGCCAAGGTGGAAACGGGCAGATGAGCACCGCCTATCTGGCGCGCTGGGCCGGTCCCATCAATGCATCGGCCGATCCGGACCCGACTTCCTGCTCCAGCACAAACAACTGTTCCCTTCCGTCTTCCGCCAACCTGCCGGCGCAACTGCATGTTCAGGGTGTTTACTTTATTGCCGCTCGCGCCAATTCGGCGGACAACAGTAATCTGAAGACCGCCATCATGAACTACGGCGGAGTGGACGCAGCCATAAGCGCCGATGAATTGGGATGGGTCAATCCGTATTGGAATGCGAACAATGACGCTTACTATTACAACGGCGCAAGCGTTTGCACAGGATCGAATGGCAAAGCGGCTGAATGCCCAGTTGATCATGCCATTACGCTGGTGGGGTGGGATGATAATTACCCATCCAGCAAGTTCTCCACCCCGCCGCCGGGCAATGGTGCTTTTCTGGTCAAGAACAGTTGGGGAACGGAGTTTGGCGATGAGGGGTTTTTCTGGATTTCGTATTACGATGTGCAGCTTGCCGTGGAGGAATCCTACGTATTTAATGACAATGCGAGCACCACGAATTTCACCACGCAATATGAGTATGACCCGCTTGGTTTGGTGAGCGCGGAAGGCTACGGAACGACGACCGCTTGGGCGGCCAACATTTTTACGGCCGGCGCAAACGGCCAATTGTCGGCGGTGGCCACCTACGCTCTGGCCAACAGCACTGCGTATTCGATTGAGGTCTACACCAATGCGTCCAGCGGCCCCATCAGCGGCACACTGGCCACCACGGCCAGCGGCACAATCGCTTTGGCGGGGTATAACACGATTGAACTGCCTAGTCCGGTGACCCTTACCTCGGGGCAAAAATTCTCCGTGGTCATCAAGCTCACAACCCCCGGATATGACTATCCGGTCCCCGTCGAATATGCCATCAATGGATACTCCAGCAAGGCCAAAGCCAGTCCGGGACAAAGCTACATCAGCTCCAATGGAAGCACTTGGCAGGATACGACAACCATCGTGCCCACGATGAATGTGGCGCTGAAGGGCTTTTCAATCGATTCAGCGGAACCGGCGTTATCGGCCGCTTTGACTGCAGCTACGGTCAGCGGAAGCGCGCCTCTGGCCACTCAATTTACCGCGACGGCGGGCGGCACGGCGTCGGGAACAATCAATTACTTGTTCTGGTGGAACTGCTCCAATACAAGCACCTCGGTGACCACGGTAGAGGCAGCTTGCGGGACCTTGTCAGCGAGCTGTTCCAGCACGGCCACCGGCTTCATGTGCGACGGGCAGTCGCAGAAATCGTATTCGGTAAGCAACACATACGCCACGGCCGGCAGTTACACAGCAAAAGTAATCATCGAGCAGGGTTCCGCGCCTCCGGCACAGGCACAGTTGGCCATCCAGGTCAATCCGGCTCCGCCGGCCGCAACGCCCACATTTACGCCAGTGGCAGGCACGTACACATCGGCGCAGAGCGTGACCATCAAAGATGCTACGGCGA
>CAZXVX010000012.1:4040-34944 GCA_964644105.1 uncultured Occallatibacter sp.
GCGCGACGGAAACTGTCCAGGCGATAGCGACGGCGCCGGGCTTCACGCAGAGCGCTGCGGGGTCGGCGGCTTACGTCATTCAAGTGCCGGCCGCAACGCCCACATTTACGCCGGTGGCAGGCACGTACTCATCGGCGCAAAGTGTGACCATCAAGGATGCTACGGCGAACGCCACCATCTACTACACAACCAACGGATCGGCTCCAAACACGTCATCCACAAAGTACACCGGCCCCATTGTGGTGGGCGCGACGGAAACTGTCCAGGCGATAGCGACGGCGCCGGGCTTCACGCAGAGCGCTGCGGGAACGGCGGCTTACGTCATTGGGACATCGCGGTCGATAAAGTTGCCTGGAAAGCTGGTCAACTAAGCAGGATGGGAACGGCCGGCCCATCGATCAGCGGCTTGACGACCGGGGAATCGGTCTTTTCGTAGGCGATCTTGCCAGCGCTGATCTCTTCCTGGGCGATGCGGCAGGGCTTGTTGGAACTGGTGGGGATAAGAGCATGGGAGCCGCTCTGCAACTGGCGCGCGCGGCGGGCGGCTACCATCACTTTGCGGTAGTTTGAATCGAAGCCGGTTTCAATCGTCATCGGAATTCTCCTCAAAGGGCAGTTCCTGCTGGCCGGGGTGACCGATCCGGAAGGCCTCCAAAAACGGTCTGAGCCGCTCTTGCGAGTTCACTTGCTGACAAGTTGCGGCGACCTCCAATGTTCTGTCCGCGCGAAAGGCGATCGGCTCGCCGTTGCGATGGAAGCGCTCAGCCCGCACAATGGCCTCCAACTGCGCCACCGCCCGGTCCAGAACATCGTTAACTAAAATATAATTGTATTCTTTGTAATTCTCAATCTCCTTGCGCGCCTCGTTCAATCGCCGCCTCACTTCATCCTCATCCTGAACACCTTCGGCGCGGCTGCGGTTGCGCAAACGGGTGCGCAGAACCGTGGGGTTGGGCGGCATGACGAAGATGCTTACCGCCTCGGGCATCTTGGCGCGCACCTGAGCCGCGCCTTGCACATCGATATCCATGACCAGGTCGTTGCCGGCCAGGCGGGCATCTTCCAGGGCTTTGCGCGGCGTTCCATAAAGGGCTTTGCCAAAGACCTCGGCGTACTCCAGAAACTCATCGGCGGCGATCATCCGCTCAAACTCCTCGCGGGTGGTGAAGTGGTATTCGCGCCCGTCCTGCTCCGAGCCGCGCGGCGCGCGGGTGGTCCAGGAGACGGAGAACTCAATGCCCGTCAACTGCTTGCGCACCTCGTTGACCAGCGTGCTTTTGCCAGAGCCCGAAGGCGCTGAGATGATGAAAAGTATGCCTGCCATGTTTTTGTCCTTCGGACAGCTTTTAGCTTTCAGCTATCAGCTATCAGCTCTCAGCCTGCAACTACGCAACTAAATGATCGGCAGTTTTTTCAACCATCATGAGTATGATTGAGTTTGCCGAATTCGTTTGCCCTGCCGGTAAAAAAGCTGATAGCTGAAAGCTGACAGCTATAAAGCTACTCCAGATTCTGAATCTGCTCGCGCGCCTTTTCGATCTCCGCCTTCATGGCTAAGCCAAGTTCGGTAATGCGGGTTCCTTTGCCGCCTGCGCCACCTGTCTTGGAGAGGAGAGTGTTGGCCTCGCGGTTCATCTCTTGCAGCAGGAAGTCGAGCTTTTTGCCCACTTCGCCGCCGGCCACCAACAAATCTCTGAAGTGGTCGATGTGGGTGGTCATGCGCTCCAGCTCTTCGCTGACGTCGCTGCGCTCGACCATCACCGCGACCTCTTCCAGCAGGCGCTGACGGTTGAACTCCGGGCCAACGGCTGCCTCCAGCCGCTCGGCAAGACGGGTCTGATAGCGCTCTTCCACCTCGGAGCGCATCGCCGCCACGCCCTCAGTAGCCTCGGCCAGGCGGTCCAACGTGCCGTTGAGAATGGCCGCCAGCGATTCACCCTCGCGAGCGCGCATTAGCTTCAACTCGTCCAGCAGCGGTCCAATCTGCTGCCGCACGCATTCGATGAGAGCGGCTTGATCCTCGTCGCCGCTGGATCGATTGTCGCTTTGCAAGGCTCCGGGGAGGCGGAGAACGGCGTTCAAGTCAGGTTCGCCGGTGAGGTTGTGCTCGGCGCGAGCGGCGGCAAAGGCGGAAATGTATGCGGCCACTAGCTCGCGGTTGTAACCAGCCGTGGTTTGGCTGCCGCGATCAATCTGGAGCGTCAGATCGACGTGGCCGCGGATGAGCGCATCCTTGAGCGCCTTGCGCAGCTCCATTTCGAGAGCGTCCAGGCCGGAGGGCAAGCGCAATTGCACGTCGAGAAAGCGGTGATTGACGCTCTTCAAGCTGAGCGTGCAGTTGAGCTGGCCGTCGTTGGGTAGAGCCACGCTGAACTGCGTGCGCGCGAAGCCGGTCATGGAATAGATTGGCATTTTTCGTTCCTTGAACTACTGTTGAAATTTATAAGTTTCCGGGGCATGAAGGGTACGGGCTTCAGGATGAAGGGTACGGGCTTCAGCCCGTACATCAACAGTGCCAATGACACCGGGCTTTAGCCCCTGAGGGAATTCCTTGCTTGGGAAACCAAGAAACTCATAGAGAACAGCATCTTCAACCAACCTCGCATCAATGGGATTTTGGCGAATGTACTCCAAATGTCTCTTCCAATCCTCTTCATCCCGGATGCGGTGATCAGTGAAACCCGGTTGCCATATCTCACCGTTCCATTGCAATTCTCTCTTGGCTCGGAAAGAAAATCCACCTTTGATAAGTTGAACTGATTTTTCAACGGATTCAAATGGAGAGACAAGCAGATGAAGATGATCAGGCATTACCACAAAAGCGTGGAGTTTATAACCAGTTCCGTCATAGTGATTCAATGTGGCGACCATCAGATGAGCCCAGCGCTCAACTCGGAAGAGAGACCTGCGGCCCGCTGTTTGGGTAGAGACAAAATAGGCATCTTTGTTGCTCCGTATTGCTTCTCGATGAGGACGCATATTATTCCCTCAGTGGCTAAAGCCCCGTATGATTTGCCTCTCTAATGTACGGGCTAAAGCCCGTACCCTTCAACTATTCCCTGTTCCCTTAGTCCCTATTTCCTGATTCCTGATCCCTGTTCCCTATTCCCTGATCCCAGTTCCCTGATTTTCCGGCACATCCATGAACTGCAACTGATAAAGCCGCGCATAAGTCGGCGAGGTAGTCAGCAGCTCGTCGTGGGGGCCGATGGCGGTGATGCGGCCGTCTTCGAGGACGGCTATGCGGTTGGCGCGGCGGATGGTTCCCAGCCGATGCGCGATCACCAGCACGGTGCGATTCTGCATCAGGTTGGCCAGCGCGGCCTGGACCAGCGATTCACTCTCCGCGTCGAGCGAGCTGGTGGCCTCGTCGAGAATCAGAATCGGCGCATTCTTCAGAA
The DNA here is from genome assembly GCA_964644105.1 of uncultured Occallatibacter sp. Classification (GTDB taxonomy): domain Bacteria; phylum Acidobacteriota; class Terriglobia; order Terriglobales; family Acidobacteriaceae; genus Telmatobacter. Next base: position 7,442 of record CAZXVX010000012.1, read on the forward strand.
TGGCGCGAGCGATGGAGAGGCGCTGTTTTTCGCCGCCGGAGAGCCGGAAGCCTTTTTCGCCGATGACCGTGTCGTAGCCCTGCGGCATACGCAGGATGAAGTCGTGGGCCAACGCTGCGCGGGCGGCCTCTTCGACGCGGTCAAGATGCACCTCCGGCTGGCCGTAGGCAATATTATTGCGGACTGTATCGTTGAAGAGGATGGTCTCTTGCGTCACTTGGGCAACTTGGCGGCGCAGCGAGCCGAGGGTGAGATCGCGCAGGTCGTGGCCGTCAATGAGGATGCGCCCGCTGCTCGCGTCAAAGAAGCGGGGAATCAGGCTGGCCATGGTGGATTTACCCGCGCCGCTGGGGCCGACCAGCGCCACCACCTCGCCGGTGCGCAGTTCGAGATCGACGTTATGCAGAATCTGATGCTCGCCCTCTTCGGTGGAGTACGAGAAGCCCACGTTTTCGAATTGGATGGCGCTTTGGAAGGGTTTCATCGCCGTGGCGTGCACGCGTTCCTTCACGTCGTCCTCGGCGTCAAAAAAACTGAAGATGGATATGGATGCGCCCATGGCCTGCTGGAAGCTGTTGTAGAAGAAGGCGAATTTGCGCACCGGATCGTAGAGCTTGAAGAGCGCGATGATGAAGGGGATGAAGGTCTCTATCGCCATGCGCCCATGCAGAATCTCGTTGCGGCCCACCCACAGCAGCAGCGCGATGGCCACCGCGCCAATGGTGTCCATCAGCGGTGAAGAGATGGATTGAATGCGGACGCTGCGCAGGTTGGCGCGGAAGAGGCGCTTCGAGGCTTTCTTGAAGCGGACGATCTCCCACAGTTCGTTGTTGAAGGCGCGAACAATGTTATTTCCGGTCACCGTTTCATGCAGGATGTTCTGGATTTCAGCGAGCTTGTCTTGCCCGGTGCGGGTGCGTGTGCGCACCGAGCGGCCGATGCGTCGCGATGAAGTGATAATAACCGGTACAAAGAGCAGCAGCGCCCAACTGAGGCGTCCGCCGAGGGCAATCACCGCCGCCAGCGTAAACACGAAAGTGAAGAACTGCTGGAGGAAGTCGCCCAACACGGAACTGACGGCATTTTGCACGCGGTCCACGTCGTTGATGAGTGTGGACAAAATGCTGCCGGTGGGATGGCGATGAAAGAAGCCTGAGGAGCGGCGCAGCGTGGTCTCGTAGAGGTGATTGCGCAGGTCGGTAATCATCCCGAAGCCGGCGTAGTTCACCAGATAAGTGCCGGTGTAGTCGCTCAAGCCCTTCAGGATGGTGGAGGCGATCAGCGCAAAAGCTACAGCAGCCCAGGCATTGTGCATTTGATGCGGCACAAAGGCATGAACATCAAACTGCCATCGCGGCGGCGCCATGGGAAAGAGCTTGAGTTCATTGGATGGATTGTGGGGATTAAGGACCACACCCAGGATAGGCACGAAAAGCACAATGCGGAGTGACTCCAGCAAGCCGACCAAGGCTAGCAGCAGCACTCCTGGCAGCCATTGAAACCAGTAGGGCAGGCCAAAGCGCAGTAGGCGTAGAAAGTTTTTCATGCCGGTCGGTCCGCCGTGCGGGCTATCAAGTCCATCCTTGGATTATAGACGTGGGGGGAAGATTTAGAATGAAGGCTGACAGAATCTTGCGCCGGCTTGCCCGGCTGGAAGGTACGTTCTCATCTCTATGCATCGCTGGTCAAAACTCTTCATTCCCACTCTTCGCGAGGCCCCGGCGGATGCCGAAGTGGCCAGCCATCGCTTCCTCGTCCGCTCCGGCTACATCCGCCAGATGGGCGCGGGACTGTATAACTACCTCTTTCTGGCGCAGCGCTCGATCAACAAAATCATCGCCATTGTGCGCGAAGAGATGGACCAGATTGGCCAGGAGTTTTTTCTGCCAGCCCTGCTGCCCAAAGAGCCGTGGGTGGAGAGCGGCCGCTGGACGGGCATGGGCGACAATATGTTCCGCCTCAAGGACCGCAAGGGCGCGGAGATGTGCCTGGGCATGACGCACGAAGAGATCATGACGGTGATCGCGCGCGGCGAGCTGCGCAGCTACAAGCAGTTGCCGCAAATCTGGTATCAGATTCAGACCAAATTTCGCGACGAGCCGAGGCCCAAGTCCGGGCTGCTCAGAGTGCGCCAGTTCACCATGAAGGACGCGTACTCCTTCGACATCGACAAGGCCGGCCTCGACAAGAGCTTCGATCTGCACGACGCAACGTATCGCAAGATTTTCTCGCGCTGCGGGCTGAAGTTTGTCGCGGTCGAGGCGGATTCGGGTTCGATGGGCGGCTCGCAGTCACAGGAGTTCATGTGCTACACCGACGCGGGCGAGGATCTGATTGCAAGCTGCCCGGTCTGCGGCTATGCGGCGAACACGGAGAAGGCGACCTCGAAGCTGGAGCCGGTGGTTGAGTTAGAGGCTACGGGAGATGGAACTCCGGAGGAGATTCATACGCCGGGGATGGGCGCGATTGCGGACATCGCGGCCTTCCTCAAAATGAGCGAGGCCAACGATATCAAGTGCGTGGCATATATGGCGTTGAAACGCGGGGTCAACGGCAAGCCGGATAGCTGGCACGGCGTGGCTGCGTTTTTGCGCGGTGATCATCAGGTGAATGAGACGAAACTGCTGGGAGCTATCGGCGCGGCGGAGTTGCGCACGATGGTGGCTGAGGAGCTTCAGCAATTCTTCAGCGGTCCGGCAGGCTTTCTTGGGCCGGTTGGACTCAAACCCAGCGCTAAGCTTCTGGAAGACGGGATTGCCGTCGTTGTGGACAGTTCGCTCGAAGGCCGGAAGAACATGGTCTGCGGCGCGAACAAGCTGGATTATCACCTGCGCAACGTTACGCCGGGACGTGATTTTTCGTGGACGCTCACGGCTGACATTCGCACGGTGAATGAAGGCGAAGGCTGTCCGAAGGATGGCTGCGACGGCAAGCTCGTCGTCGGCAAGGCCGTCGAGATCGGCCATATCTTTAAGCTCGGCTACAAGTACTCGGAGTCGATGGGCGCGCGCGTGCTCGACCCGAACGGCAAGGAAGTGACGCCGATCATGGGCAGCTACGGCATCGGCATCGAGCGCATTCTCACCGCTGCCGTCGAGCAATCCAACGACAAAAACGGCTTCTGGCTGCCGGCTTCGATTGCGCCGTTCACGGTCGTTGTTACGGTCACGAATATGGCCGATGCGATGCTGAAAGAGACCGGCGAAAAGTTGGCCGCGGAGTTGGAAGCCGCTGGCCTTGATGTGCTGCTCGATGACAGAGACGAGCGCGCCGGCGTCAAATTCAAGGATGCCGATTTAATCGGCATTCCTTATCGCGTCAACGTCGGCAAAAAGGCCGCCGAGGGCAAGGTAGAGTTGGTGACGCGCGCGACTTCAACCAGTGTGGATGTGGTGTTGTCTGATGTGGTGAAGCTGGTAAAAGAGCGCGTGGCGGAAGAAGGGCTTTTGTCAGCGGTTGCAGTGTAGTTTTATAGCCGTCAGCTCTCAGCTTTCAGCCCTTTTGTTGCTGACGGCTGATAGCTGAAAGCTATTTCAAGGAGCAGGAATGGCACTGAAGATCAGGTTTCAAAAACCCACTGGAAGGCATCCTATCGCAACGCTGCTTTTGCGCGTGGGGTTGATCGGGTTTGCGGCCTGCGCTCTCTGCCTTATTGGAGTTTTCAGCTATTTTTACATCACCTACGGGCGCATTCTGGACGAGCGGCTCAAGTCGCCTGTCTTCGCCAACACGGCCAAAATCTACGCCGCGCCGCGCGAGGTGCGTCCCGGACAAAAGCTGACCGTAAAACTGATTGCCGACGAGTTGCGCCAGGCCGGCTACTCGGCCGATGGCGCATCTGATCTCTCCCCGCTCGGCACCTACAAAGAGGGCGTACAGACGATCACTGTGCGTCCCGGTCCGCAGTCCTATCACTCGCAGGATAGCGCCACCATTCGCGTCAGCGGGGGCCTCGTCCAATCCATTGCCGACGACCACGGACAGGCGCTTTCCAGCTACGAGCTCGAGCCGCTGCTGATCACCGGCCTGAGCGACGACGCCAACCGCACCAAGCGCCGCCTGCTCACCTATGACGAGATTCCGCTCAATGTGGTCAATGCTGTTCTGGCCATCGAAGACCGGCGCTTCTTCGAGCATGGCGGGGTCAACTATTTCTCGATGATCGGCTGGGCATGGCACGACCTGATCGGCGACCGCAAGCACAAAGGCGGCGCTTCTACGCTGACCATGCAATTGGCCAAGCTGCTCATTGTCGCCGACACGGGCACAATCAAATACAAGGTCTCTCAGATCGTTGTTGCCTTCCAACTTGAACACCGCTTCAACAAGCAGCAGATCTTCGAGATGTACGCCAACGAGATTCCGCTGGGCCAGCGTGGCAGTTTTTCCATCAACGGCTTTGGCGAGGCCTCGCAGGTTTACTTCGGCAAGGATGTCAGCAAGCTGGATCAGGCAGAGTGCGCTTTCCTGGCTGGTATCATCCAACGACCCAGCTACTTCAACCCCTTTCACCATCCGGATCGCACCATCGAGCGGCGTAACCTTGTGCTGGATTCGATGGTAGAGACTGGGGCCATCACCAAAGAGCAGTCTGAAATCGCCAAAGCCGAGCCGCTGAAGCTGACGCCGCAGAGTGTGGACGCCAGCGAGGCGCCGTATTTTGTCGATTTGGTGCATGACCAACTGGTGCAGAAGCTGGGCGAGCGTGACTTCAACCACGAGGGGCTGCGCATCTACACTTCGCTTGATCCCGACTTGCAGCGCGAGGCGACGGCAGCCGTTGATTCCACAATACATGTGGTCGATGAGCAGGTGGACAAGCTGCACGCCAGACAGAAGAAGAAGGGCGAAAAGTACGACTACCCGCAAGTGGCGCTGATTGCGCTTGATCCGCACACCGGGCAGGTGCTGGCGCTGGTGGGCGGACGCAGCTACGGCGGCTCGCAGTTGAATCATGCGGTGGCCAAGCGCCCCACCGGCTCCATCTTCAAACCGTTTGTGTATGCCGCGGCCTTTGCCACGGCCACTGAGGGCACCATGCTGCCGGGCCAGACCAAGCTCTTTTCGCCGCTGACCATGTTGAAGGATGAGCAGACCACCTACGGCGAAGGCACTCCCTACCAGTACACGCCCAAGAACTTTGAAGACGAATACTGCGGCAGTTGCACGGCGCGTCACGCACTGATGCGCTCGCTGAATAACGCGACAATTGGCCTCGCTTCGCTGGTGGGCTTTGAGCGGGTGGCGCAGCTAGCCCGCGATGCCGGCATCAAAGGAGTTCAGCCGACGCCCTCGATGGCCATCGGCTCCTATGACGCCACGCCGCTCGATATGGCTGGCGCCTACACCGTCTTCGCCAACGGCGGACTGCACATCAATCCCTGGATGCTGGCCAGCGTCCGCACTCCCACCGGCGACATCATCACCGATTACTCGCCCGACTCCAAACAGGTTCTTGACCCGCGTGCCGCTTACCTCACCGTCAGCTTGATGGAGAATGTGCTGCGCAGCGACGTTACCGGCTCGGGAACCGGCGCCGGCGTGCGCAACATGGGCTTCTATGCTCCAGCCGCGGGCAAAACCGGCACGGATCACGATGCATGGTTTGCCGGCTTCACCACCAATTTGCTCTGCATTGTCTGGGTCGGCAACGACGACTACACCGACATCAAGATTCAGGGCGCGCATGCCGCCGCGCCCATCTGGGCGGAGTTCATGAAGCGCGCCGTAGCGCTGCCGCAATACTCGGATACCAACGAATTCACCGTCCCCGATGGCGTGGAGACGCTCTCCATTGACAGCGTCAGCAATCTACGCAGCGACGAGAGCTGCCCATCGGCCACCATCGAAGCTGCTTTTCTGGCTGGAACAGCCCCCACGGAAACCTGCGACCACCCCGCCGAGCATCGCAACATTCTGCAAAAGATTTTGGGGATCGGTAAAAACTAAAGATCTAAGAACAGCTTGATAAAGCTCCATTGAATGCTCGATGTCCATTGGCGGACGCCGCCCATTCGCACCGCGACGTCACTCCGATTCATCGTAGACTTCGATCGCCGAAACTGTGGCATAGTTGTTTACCGGCTCAAATGTCAACTCCAGTTTCCCTTCCGGCGTGGGTTGCAGGTGGCTGAATGTTTTGGTCAGCGCGTGCAAACTGCCGACTTCTTTGAAAATATCCAAGTTGTCCAGCAAGGTTGTCCCGTTGCAATAAACACGAAAGATACGGCTTCCCACCCCCGAGCGTATCCATGGATTTGGTACCCAGTAAAGTTCGGCAAAGTGCAGCACGAGCGTGTATCGGCCGTGTGTGTCGACAGGAATCGAATAAGTAAAATGACCGTAGCGCTCCTGCGAATATAGGTTTGGATCGTCAGTGCCCTCGACCTGCCGTGGCTGTTCGGAAAGCGTGCCGTTTTGAAAATAGTTATCCGGATGCCACAGGTTTCCATTTCTGTCTTTGACCGCCGAGCGCTGCATGACTAGCCGAATGGGAAGCTGACGATGCGGCAAGCCGGGCAAGATCTCCAGCGCGCTCAAAGTCGGCGATGAATGCTCCATGGAAAACTTCAGATGCAGAAAGCCGTCTTTGTCCGGATGAATGTCTTTGAAGACGCGCTCATCGGCGACATTGGCTCCCAATGCGTCCGAGGCGATATTAAAGGATCGCAAAAGCATCTGGCCGTTTGCGCTCACATTAAAGAAGCTGGTTTTTGGATCATCCTGCGGCGAGGCCACGAAGAACAGGTGCACCTCATACGGGCCCGGCGCGAGCGGAATATTGTAGGTGAAGTCGCTCGTGCGCCAATAGTCGTACAGCATGGGGTCGCTGGTCTTGAGCACGGGCGAGTCTGGACGGCGGAAGGCGACTCCACCATCCGAATAGTGGTCAGCCAGCCAATAGGCGCCCGCGCTGTCTATCCTTGGAGAGCCATCATATCCGGCAAGCAAGCGCAGCGGAAGCGGTGCCGTATTTTGCGGAGATGGTTGAGTGGCGTTGAGCGGTGTCGATACCTCGCCGGCAGGCGGCTGACTGGAATGGCTGCGCGCCAGATAAAGTCCTGCTACGGCCACAAGCAGCACTGCCACGGCCGCCATACCGAACGACAGCTTCCGACTGCGCCATGAGGGCGCACCCGGTTGGAGGGCTTCGGCCGCGCCGACGTCGGACAATACCAGCCCCTTTTCCTCATGAGTGGCAGTTGAGGAAGGCAAAGAATCGGCTTGAAGCTCTTCAGCCAGAGTCTCATGCGTCAATGCCGCTTGCGCGGATGGAAGCTGAAGAGTGAAGACCGGAACATAGCTCCCTTGCGGAAGCGAGATCTGAATCTCGTGTCCCTTGCCCTCGGTTTCGTAGTAGGCTTTCAGCCTCTTTCTCAGCCGGTGCGCCTCGACGCGCGCGATCGAATCCCGCGAGGCATCAAAGGTGATCTTGGAGCGGCCCAGGACTTCAGTCGCGAGGTTGTACTCATTGATCTCGTTGATTCTATGATGAAAATACTTGTCCCCGATGTATTTTAGATAGTTCTGGAGTCGCGGGGTATGCGACAACGCGGACAAAACAGCTTCCAGTTCCGCGCGTTCTGAATCCTTCGAATAAGAGGCGGGGACTTGGTCCATAAACCCACTCCAGATAGATGGTTCCATAGTACAACAGAAACGCGCCGGTGTGGTTTTCCATGTTACATTCCGAAAATGTACTTGGATCAATGCCACCTCTTTCAATGTAACATCTCGATTAATCTATTGAAAACAAACACATTTAACATTTTCCATGCGCGCCAACAATTCTGTGCATCATTAACGATTGCAGTTTCTTGGATCGTTCCAATAGAGTGCAGATAGTTCACCTTGATTGAATCCGGCGCCGGAGTGAACAAGATGGCGATCTGGGAACCCACCATGGAGATGATGTCTGTTGGGGAGCTCGCTCACTGAACGGGCGGACAGAACGGCTTGGATTTGAAGTTTTATAAACAGTTTTTGCAGCAACGATTTACGCGAATGTGACCGGGTAATAACTCATGATGCTGTTGTCCTTCCTTCCGGCCGAGAACGGAGCTCCGCTCCCGGCCGGGTTTTTTCGAATCTCAGCGTTGAGCAGCGGTACTGGGCCGCTCCAGGAGTATTTCAGCAAATGAAGCGTTTTCTTTCCTTGTCGGTTGTTTTCTTCTGCGTTTTTTCACTTTTCTATGGCTGTGGCAGTGGCGGCGGTTCCTCCTCAAAGCTCGCAACACCCTCTATTACCTGGGCTACGCCCGCGGCCATCAGCTATGGCACGGCACTGAGCTCAACTCAGCTTGACGCCACGGCCAATTATCCGGGCACCTTCAGCTATTCGCCCGCAGCGGGAGCGATTCTGAGTGTGGGATCTCAAACATTAAGTGTGACTTTCACGCCCAGCGATACAACCACCGTTGCCTCGGCCACGGCGTCAACTTCACTGACGGTCACCAAAGCGACTCCTTTGATCACCTGGAATACGCCCGCTGAAGTGACGGTTGGAACGGCGCTGAGCAGCACGCAGTTGGATGCAACGGCTAGCGTAAACGGAACGAGTGTGCCAGGCACATTCGTTTATTCTCCGGCCGCGGGTACGGTCATGAATACAGTGGGTTCTCAAACGCTCTCCGTGACCTTCAACCCCACCGATACCACCGACTACAATTCGGCCACCGGAAGTGTGAATCTAACCGTTGCTTCGGCTACAGTCACATCGATTAACGTCAATATCAACACCCTGGCCAATCGCCATCAGATCAGTTCTTTTATCTACGGGAATAATGACCAGACGATTTCAGACATCTCCGACATTGGCTATGCCTATTCGCGCTGGGGCGGTAACGACGCCTCAAACTACAACTACATCTTGGATACCCGCAATTCCGCCGCGGATTGGTACTTCGAGGATTACGGAAATGGGAGCGGAAATTCAGGCGGCATCACCGGATTGATGACGGATACCATCAATGCCGGCAGCCATCCTCTGACCACCATGGCGTTGATGGATTGGGTGGCCGGGGAAGCCGAGAATGGCACCAATCGCAACTGGAGCTATTCCGTCCAGATATTCGGAGCGCAGTGTTCCGTCGATCCCTACAATACGGACGCTGGCAACGGCCAAAAGCCAGATTGCTCTACCCCCGTCACCACCAACGCCGTGACCACCGCATACTACCCGCTGGTCGACACGGCGGCAGATTGCCCGTCGGGGACGACGGATGGAAGCACTTGCGTTGACCGTGAAAACTGGACGAAGACGCTGGTCGGGGCCTTCAACACCAGCAGCGCAACCTGCCCGGTTCCTAACTCTTCCATTACCTCCTGTCACTTCTACGACATGGATAACGAACCCGACATCTGGAGTGGCACGCACCGCGATGTACACCCCGCGCCTGCTGGATATGACGAACTGGCCAACGTTTACGAGAAAGAAGCGGCGAGCCTGAAGACGTGGGATCCAGATGCTGTGACCTTTGAACCGGTCTTCTGCTGCTGGTGGTTCTACTGGAACGGCGCCAATGGCGCAGACAAGGGCAACCACGGCGGCGTGGACTTCCTGCCCTGGTGGTTGAATCAGGTCAAATGGCTGGATGAGATCAATGGCGCACGCACAATCGACGTCTTTGATATCCATGAGTATGCCAACGCCCCTTCCACGACAGGATTTACCAACGCGCAGCTTCAGGCGCTTACGGCCAAGATTGCCGCCTATTACTGGGATCCGACCTTCGCCCCATACCAGGGGTGGTCTACCACCAGCATTCAGCCCAACCAGTATGTTGCCTTTTCCATTCCGCGCTTCAAGGCCATGGTGAACGCCATCTATCTCGGAACGCCTCTTGCCTATTCCGAGTGGGGATTTGGCGCTGCCGCGAACGTGAATGGCGAACCAGACTTCTCAACGGCAATCGCCGATGCTGACACATTGGGCGTCTTCGGGCGCGAGGGCCTGAGCTTTGCCTCGCGCTGGGGCGGACCGTCCTCCAGCACTCCTCAGAATGGCGAATACGAGGCCTGGAAGTTGTTCACCAATTACGACGGCGCGCATCACCGCTTCGGTACGCTCTCGGTCTCCGACCAGAACAACGGCAATTCGGATCTGTTTACCAGCTATGCCGCGCTCGACTCCACCGGCACTGTGATGACGATCATGGTCCTCAACAAAGATCCAAACAATGCGGCGCAGGTTACCTTTGACCTCGCCGGGTTCAATGCATCCACTTACACGGCCTACACGCTGGTCACGACGAATTCCAGCTCAATCACCACTTCGGCCACCGCCGCATGGAGCGCAACGCAGAACTTTGCCCCCTACAGCATTACGCTGCTTGTGGTTTCAGGAACAGAAAGCTCGAAACCTGCCTCGGAGTGGTTTCTGAACCCGGACGACCTGATGATTCCCGCCGCGGGCAAGGCAATCCTGCAACCGGCAATCACCAGCGGCAGCACTCCCGTCACGCTCTCCTCGGTTGTCTTTGATGCCTACGCGGGTGCAGCCGCATGTAACGGAACTCTAACGCTGACCAACGCCACCATCACCGCCAGCCAGCCCGCGACCATTACCGTCAACGCGGGCAGCACACCCGGCTTCTGCCACTATACGGTTACGGGCAGTGACGGCACCGCAACCCAGACCCAGGGCGGCTGGATCGTGGTCGGCAATCCGCCCGCCACGCTCGCCCAATCGGGGAACAACCAATCTGGAACAGCGGGAACGGCTCTCTCGTTACCTCTGACCGTCACGCTGAATCCCGGCCAATCCGGCGGCTCGGCCAATGGCGCGGACATTTTGTTCACCACCTCAGCCGGCACGCTCTCCTATGGCACAACCTCCGGAAGCAGCGTGATTGCTCAAACCAACTCGTCCGGAGTCGCCTCGGTCACCCTTACGTTGCCCTCGTCCAAGGGAACGGTGACGGTCACCGCGCAGGATCAGTTCCCGCTCGGCGGAGCTTCAGTCACCTTTACGGAAACGGCGAACTGATGCCATGCAGGCTGCCATGCATCTCCGGGGCGCATATCACTCCGTGAAGAAGATCAATGCTTTGGCAGTTGATTGACTGTAAGTGCTAAGTGCCCCACTCATTCCGCGCATTTTGTGGATTGAGTGGGGGGCGTGTTGCATTTTTCAATGGTGAATCCATTGCAACTCGTCGCCCTTCGCGCCGGCGCACTTCGTCGAGTTGAGGAATTTAATTTGGGGGACGAACGCGAGCAAGTGGCGCTCGTCAAGATTCCCCGGTCGTGGGGCTCCTTAGTGACCTTCCGAGCCCCACGAGAATATATTGGTCCGAGGATGCGGTGTCGTGTTGCCTCGCTTGGGATTTGCCGATTGATCATGAGCGTGAAAGAATTGGCCAACGGCGATCCTTGTCACCGGGCAGGCTCGCTTCTGGAGCATCATCCATTTTAATGAGGGAATTGAATTATCCATGACACTTACATCACCGCGTCCGCTGCTGCTGTTTGTCCTTGGCTTCTCCGCCATTCTTTCTGCTCAACTGCTGACGGCTCAATCGCAGCTGGCTCGAACTATCGCCGTAGACCTGAAGGACTCGGCAGGGCCGGTGGATCATTTCTTTGATCTATCGGTCGGCTCTGATTTTCCGGGCACGCTGATTCGCGACGACAGCCAGGCGCAGCTCAAACTCGCCGTGGATGAACTCGGCTTTCGTTACATCCGTTTTCACGCCATCTTTCACGATGTGCTGGGAACAGTGCGCGTTGAGGACGGCAAACCCGTTTACAACTGGGCCAAGATCGACCTGCTTTATGACGATTTGCTGGCGCGCCATATACGGCCCTTTGTCGAACTCGGCTTCACGCCTCAGGCGCTGGCCACCTCCAAGAACAGCATCTTCTATTGGAACGGCAATACCTCTCATCCCAAGCCGGATGGCTGGCGCGATCTTATCGATGCCTTCATCCATCACATCGAGCAGCGCTACGGAAAAGACGAAGTGCGTGCCTGGTACTTCGAAGTGTGGAATGAGCCCAACCTCTCCGGCTTCTGGGAGGGTGCCGACCAAAAGGCATATTTCGATCTTTACGACTTGACGGCGAAGACCATCAAGTCCATTGACCCCGCGCTGCGGGTCGGCGGTCCAAGCACGGCCGGCGCAGCCTGGGTTCCCGAGTTTCTCGCTCATGTCAAACAGAGCGGCGCCCCGGTTGACTTTGTCACCACCCACACCTATGGAGTTCAGGGCGGCTTTCTGGACGAGGAAGGGAAGAGCGATACCAAGCTCGATCCGTCACCGGACGCGATCCTGGGCGATGTGCGCCGCGTCCGCCAGCAGATCTCCGATTCGCCCTATCCCGCACTGCCCCTCTACTTTACCGAGTGGAGCACAAGTTATACGCCGCGCGACTCGGTGCATGACTCCTATATCAGCGCGCCTTACATCCTGACCAAGCTCAAAGGCAGTCAGGGATTGCTGCAAGGGATGAGTTACTGGACCTACACAGATCTCTTTGAAGAACCCGGTCCGCCGACCGCGCCCTTTCAAGGCGGATTTGGCCTCCTCAATCCGCAAGGCATCCGCAAGCCGGCCTTCTTTGCCTACAAGTATCTGCACGCGCTCGATGGTAATAGCATAAAGAGCAGCGATCCGCAGGCGTTTCTATCCACCAAAGATGGAAACTTGACAGCTGTAATTTGGGATTTTGAGCAGCCGGAGCAGAAGGTGAGCAATCGCTCCTTTTACACCAAGCTGATTCCCAATCACAGCGCCGCGCCGGTTCGCTTGCAGATCACGCATCTTGCGCCACATGCCGCTTATCGCCTCGAACTCCGCCGCACCGGGTATAACGCCAATGACGCCTATTCGGCCTACATCGAGATGGGCTCTCCAAAAGAATTGAGCGCGGCGCAACTGGCGCATCTGAACGAGCTGACGCGCGATCTCCCAGAGACCGAAAAGCTGCTGCAAAGCGGGCCGGATGGCGCCCTTGAGTTGACCGTGCCGATGAATTCGAACGACATTGTGCTCGTCAAGCTAACACGCAATTAGTACCGTGGACGCATGGCAGTTTTGTAGCGCCGGTCTCCTGACCGGCTGTAGTGCGGACGTCCTCGTCCGCTTTTGTCCAGGATGAAAGACCAACTCATGCGGTCTTCACACCAGGAGGGGCAATTGAAAGATCAAGGATTCAGTTTGTTAATCAGGAAGTTCGCGCTGCCACTTATTCTGATCGGCGCGCTGAGTGCCACGGCGGCGGCGCAGAATCTTAGCGCGCACCCCAGTTGGCCCGGTCCTGGGCAGCTCTTTGTCGGCGCGTGTTATCAGCCCATCGATCGCACGCCCGCGCAAATCGACGGGGACATCGCCATCATGAAGCACGCTGGCTTCAACGTGGTGCGCATGGGCGATCTCTCCTGGGACTCCTTTGAGCCCGCGCAAGGCAAGTTCACATTCGAGTGGTTCGACAAGGTCATGGACAAGATGCAGGCCGCCGGGATTCGCGTGATCTTGGACATTCCCGGCTCGCCCGCCCCCATCTGGCTGCATCGCGCCTATCCCGGCACTGATCTCACCGCTCAGAACGGCACGCGCCTGCCGCCTGCCGAGCGCTATATGGATAACATCAGCGATCCGGGTTACGTGCGCGAGTTAGGTATCCTGGCCGAGACGATGACCAAGCGCTACGCCCATCATCCAGCGGTGATCGCCATCGGCTACAACAACGAAATCGGCAATGGTTTCATGTCGTATTCCGAGGCCGACCGGCAGCGTTTTATAACTTGGCTCAAACAGAAGTATGGAAGTATTGAAGTCCTCAATAAAGCCTGGGCCACGCAGCGCTGGTCGCGCCGGTTGAACAGCTTTGACGACGTTGATCTGCCGCTCGGCGACGGTCCCGGACCCTTCGAGCGCTATCTGGACCTGCACCGGTATTGGTCCGATGTCACGGTGGACCGGCTCAAGGAGCTGGATGCGATTCGCCAGCGTACTATGCCGGAGATTCCTACAATCTCGAACCTATGGGACACGTCGGGCAGGCGCGGCTTTGACTATCTCAGCACCTACAAATCCTATGTATCTTTTGGCGCGGAAGGATTTTATCCAGGGGATCCAATCGGCGGCGCGTTCGGCGCGTTGATGACCAAAGGCGATCTCGATACGCCCATCTGGTTCAACGAGTTTACGGCCGGCGGCGGAGGCTTCTACGGAGCGCACGGCCGCAGCCGGATGTATGCCCATCTCGCGCTGCTGATGGGCGCGCAAGGCATTCTTGCGTGGACCTTCAACAGCCATCTCGGCGGCGAGGAGCAGGCGCTCTTCGGGCTAGTTGATCACGACGACTCGCCCTCCTGGAAGGTGGACGAGTTCGCCCGCATCGCTTCGGAGTACAAGCTGCTCACCAAGTACGGATTCCCGCGTTCCACGCATCCTGAAGTGGCCATCGCCTATTCCTTCGATTCCTTCATTGATTCCAATCCCAACACGCCCTCCAACACCACGCGTCAATTCTTCCAGCCGTCGTACACCGATCAGGTGCAAGCGGCCTTTGATCCCTTCTTCCGCGCTAACATCGACACGGCAATCATTCACATCGGTCACGCCGATCTATCGCCCTACAAGCTGGTCATTGTGCCTGCTGATTATCTGATGGACCCGGCCAGCGCCAAGGCGCTGTGCGAATACGTCAGCAATGGTGGAACCGTGCTGATGACGGCATTTTCCGCTAAAGTCGACGAGCACGGGCAATGGTTCAATACCCCGCTCCCAGGCCGCCTGAGCGACGTCTTTGGCTTGAAGACAAACGCCTTTTACGACGCACAGGCGCCGCTGAGCTTCTCGCTCACTGGCAACACCATCGACACCAAGGTCCATCACTATGAAGTGCTCGAGCCCTCCACGGCCACAGTCGTCGCGCGCTTCATCAACACTTCGGATCGAACTCCCGCACTCACCGTCAATAAATTCGGCAAAGGAAAAGCGATCTATCTGGCGACCGAATCAAATCCCTCCACAATTGGACCGCTGCTGAGCTATCTCTACTCAATTTCAGGCATCCAACCAGGCCCCCAGACGCCCGATGGAGTTTACGCAAGGGTCGTTGATGGACGCACTCTTTACGTCAACACCACCGGGGAAGGGAAGCGAATCCCCATCACCGGCGTGAAAAAAGGAATCATCAGCAATCAAACGTTTGAGGGAGAAGTGGTTCTGGCTCCGCAAGATACCGATCTGATCCAGTAATCTATGCAAGGCGCAATCAGAAATGTATTGACAGAATGCGCCTACCGCCGTATACGATGGTTGCCATGAAGCCCAGAGTCGTTGTTATGCTCATTTGTGCGTCGCTGCTCGCAGCGGTGCAAGCCAGCGCCAAAACCATCCTGCCGGATGCCTGCGGCGACGACAGCATCAAATTCGATGTCTCAGCGAAAAAGAATCAGCCGCCGCCCGCTCCTCCCGCCGATGGCAAAGCGCAGATTGTCTTCATTGAAAATGAAAACCAGATGATCGGTCCTTTCATGTATGCCACCATCCGTTTTGGCATGGACGGCGCCTGGGTGGGCGCCAACAACAACAACTCCTATTTCGTCGTGAACGTCGACCCCGGTGTTCATCACCTGTGCGTAAGCTGGCAGTCAGCCGTGGGAAGAATCAAAAAAGCAATTGATGTCGCAAAAGTTACCGCTGAGGCCGGAAAGATCTATTACTTCGCTGCCGATGTCAAAGTGACAGCTGCCGGCGAACATAATGTCAACATAGATTTTGGCCTTTCTCAATTGAACGACGATGAAGGCGCTTACCGGGTAAAAGCCTGGAAGCTCGCCACCTGGAAAACCAATCAGGAATGAGCTCTCTTCGCATGGCAGGGCATCATCGTAGATAATCACAAGAGATGCCCTTTCACCGCGCCATCCCGGAGCAGAAGCCCTCTGAGAAATCTTCCTCTGTGCTTGCCGGGTACGTCGAGGCTGAAAAGCTGTTGAATATCGCTTTGGTCTTGCCTGGAGCCGTGGCCATTTGTGGACTGGCTGGCTGGTGGCTGGGCAATCGTCTCCAGCAGCACTGGATCTTTCTCGTAGGCATTGTTTTTGGATGCGTGGCGGGACTCTATTACGTGATTCAGCAAGCCTTTGCCGCCGAGAAGATTTCCCGCAAAATGGATTCGGCCCAAAAAGAAAATGAGAAGGGATCGGACGGCCAGAACCTATGACCCTGGAGATCCTCGCATGACTCAACAAACTCACCCTATCGTAGATCTGACCTTTGCCGACCTGCACGCAATGCTCCGCCGCTCCCTGCGCAACACATTGATTATAGGCATGATAGCCGCTATCATGGTGTGGATTGGCGGTGGCTGGCCGAGCGCCGCTCTGCTCGCCACCGGTACGCTGATCTCGGCCACCAGCATCTGGGAGTGGCGGCGGATGATTCTCGTCATCAACGCCCGCCTCGACAAGCAAAAGGTGCCCGCCAGCACGCCGGTAGTGGTTCTCTTCTTTGTGTTGCGGCTCACCGTTTATGCCGGGGTGATTTATGGTAGTCTTAAGTGTTTCCATGGGTCGGTTTGGGCGCTTTTCTTTGGGGTCGCATTGGCCGCGGTGAATATCCTCTGGGAAGCGATCCGGTTGCTGCGCGAGTGATGCGGCTGGGGCGATAAAGATGGAAACAAAACTGATACAGACTCCATGGCGGATGCGATGACTTGCCCGGAGGCGGAAGGACACTAATTTTCATGCCGGCGACATTCTTTCTTGTACGCTTGTTGAACGCGCTTTTCATGGGCCTGGAGGTCCATACCTTTCAATCGATTGGGCTCGATTCGGCCAAAGCCGCTGAAAAAGCGGCCAGCGTCAATCAGGCCTTTGCGCTGGAGCTGCTGATCGCCGCCGGGCTGATCGCCTTCTTTCTGCTGGTGCGCGCCACCCTCTCGGTGGAGCGAGCCAACCCCGCCCAGCATATTGCCGAGCTGATTCACGAGGCGATCGGCGATCAGGCGGAACAGGTGATCGGCCACGGCTATGAGCGCTTTCAGGCTTACGTCACCTGCATCTTTCTCTTTGTTTTGTTGAACAATCTGAGCGGGCTCATTCCGGGCCTCTCGGCCCCTACCTCTTCCATCATGGTGACCCTGGGGCTCGCCGTTCCCACCTTTCTCTATTACAACTTCCACGGCATCCGGGAGCAGGGATTGATTGGTTATATCAAGCATTTTGCGGGACCGGTTTGGTGGATTTCGTGGCTGGTATTTCCGATTGAATGCATTTCTCATGTCGCGCGCGTATTGTCATTGAGCGTCCGTCTTTATGCCAATATGTTTGCCGGAGACATGGTGACACTCGTCTTCTTCTCGATTATTCCGATCGGTGTTCCGGTTATCTTTCTCACATTCCATGTCGCCATTTCAATTCTGCAGGCCTTTGTCTTCATGCTACTCACGATGATTTATCTCTCGCTGGCAGTAGCGCACGAACACTAAAAAGCAGCTTTTAGCTGTCAGCTCTCAGCTTTCAGCTTTGACATTGAACAGTGGACTGCTTGGTGTTGAGTTCACGGCTGATGGCTGAAAGCTGATAGCTAATAGCTGTTTCCAAGGATTCCGCCGGAGAGAGCTTCCGCTCCGGGCAAACGGTAGGCGGCCAGCGTGAGGGGGTCAGCACGGTGAACCTCAACCACCCACTGGCGGCTAATTCAATGGGAAGCAGGAGAACTATGCGTAAACTTCAGTATTTGTTCATGGCTTTGGCGGCGCTTTGCTTTGCCGTCCCGGCCTTCGCGGCAGACGGTGGAACTTCCGTCGCCAGTCTGGTGCCGATCGGCGCTGGTATCGGTATGGGCATTGCCGCTGGATTGTGCGGCATGGGACAAGGGCGGGCCGTCGGCTCGGCCGTGGAAGCTGTTGCTCGCAATCCTGGAGCGCGCCCCGCCATCTTCACCTTCCTGGTTCTCGGTCTGGCGCTGATCGAATCCCTCACCCTCTTCATGCTGATTCCTATCTTCGCCAAGATGTAATCGGTCTTCATGCACAAACGCAGAACGGCCCTACCCAAGCGGGTAGGGCCGTTCTGCTTTGGAAGCAAAACTTTATACGACCTTCAGCAGTTCATCCAGGCATAGGATATTCATGCCGGGGAGTGCGGCAAAATGATTGTCATTTGTCAGGAAAGCCGTTGCGCCAGCCATCTGAGCCGTCGCAAGTTGTATGGAATCCGGAGTCTTTAGACTGTACGCGGCGCGAAGTTGAGCAGCTTTCGTGGCAATCTCCACGGAAACGGGTAGCACCTTCAAGTTGGGTTGGTGCAAAAGTATCCCGGAATACAGATAGGCAAGTGTTTGATTGCCATACTTGTAAGGGTGAACCAAAACTTCGGTCAGCGTGAGTGTCGAAGTCACAACCTGAAACTCACCAAGCTCTACGGCTTGAAAGAAAGGACGAACAAGGGGAAGGTAGATCGGATACCTTTCAATAAAATAAATAAGCGGCGCTGTATCCAAGCCAACGACACTTCCACGAAGTTTCTTTAACCATTCCATGAAGCCCGCTCGTTATGAACGTATTCCTGCGCATCGATTCCTTCCCAGATTTCCATGCCAAGTCCGCATAACTCCATGATGCTGTGTCGTGGCTCGTGAGCATCTTCCTGACCGGCGCGCGCTTTCAACTCCTCAATCAGGCGTAGTTGCTCTTCCGGGCTGAGCGATTCAACCACTGTGAGCGCGCTTTCATAAGTAATGGCAGCCATATTGAAACTCCTGCATTCATCATAGGCGCGATCTCGTAGCAATACAACGACGAAACTACCGGCCCGCCACTCCCGCGCGCAGCATCTGAATCGCCTGACGATAATCCAAAGTCGTCGAGACCGGCGCAAACTGCGAGTAATCCTGCACCGAATCGGAGTTCTTCTGCTTCCAAAGCACTCGTCCGTTCATGACTAATTTGAGATGCACAATCCGCCACTGGCCTTCGCCTACATTAGCTTGGTTGATCTCCACCCAGCCGCCCTTGTCCAACTGCGCAATGCCCAGCGCAATCGACTTGTCCTGCTGCAAGCTGCCCGCCAGGCGAACCACGCGCTCCTGGACAGGGTCTACCCATAGCTCACCCGCCATGGCGGTCAGCACGCCCGTCTCCAGGTCCGGCGGATTGAATTGTGGGTTGGGGCGGAAGGTGAACTTCACCACGCTTCCATTGCCCCCCGGGCCGGTTCCGGCAAATTGATAAAGAAACGCCGTAGGCAGCACGCGCAGAACCTTCAAGGCGCGCTCAGTGTCGTTGTCCTCGCTCTGCTTGCGGTGCTGCTGGAGCTTGGGATCGCTGAGCAGCGCATCCAGGCGCGCCTGCTCCCGCTGCTCGTCGGCCTGGGTGAGCGGCCGATCGCTGATCTGCACCAGGTGAGCCACATCGCCATCCCGCGTCTCGATAATCTCTTTGGTCGAGGTGATGTGCAGGCTCGCTTTGCGCAGCCGGTAGCGCATCGGGTGGCTGTGGCCAAAATCCTCAGCGGCTCGCGACTCGGTGGCCAGCGCGCGTCCCACCAATGCCTGAGCCTGCGCCGGCGTCAGGGTGGGAGCCGTCTGGCTGATCAATGCGGCGGAGCAGCAGAGAAGGACAAAAAAAGTTGGAAATCCTCGCATGTTCTTCAGTTTATCGCGGTGATGCCATCCTTGAACTACGAATCAATTTCATTTTCCGCGGGCGATACGGATACCTCTTGCGCTTCCGGGTTGAAGCAAAGGGCATGGGTTGCGTATAGTTCGTGCAGGGCCAATTTTAATGAGTGAACTCTCAATGGCTGAACCAGGCGGATTGCGGCCACAAATCTCCCAGTTGGCTTAAGGGACTGGGACTGGTCACAAGCACCCTCGAAGGGATGCATGGCCCATGGAAGGAAGTGCAATATGGCATTGGAAAATGTTCCAGCGCGCATCGGCAAGAGCATTGTGATTTGCGGCGAAGTAAAGGGCAGTGAAGATTTAATTGTGGATGGGCGCGTGGAGGGGACCGTCAACCTTTCGGAGAGCCGGTTGACCATCGGCCCCAGTGCAAATGTTGCCGCCGACCTCTCCGCCAAGGATATTCTGGTTCTCGGCCAGATCAAGGGCAATCTGAACGCCAGCGGCCGCGTCGAGCTTCGCGCCGGATGCCTGGTGGAAGGCGACATTCGCGCGCTTCGCCTGGCGGTGGAAGACAATGCCGTCTTTCGCGGCAAGGTGGACCTGACTCAGACGGTTGCCAAGCCTTCAAATGGATCGAGCGCGCCGCAGGCCAATGGCGCGGTTCTGTAGGCGTAACGCCAGTTGGTTCGTCTTTCCAGAACCCGACTGCAAGGGGATTCCAGGGTGCTAGGCCGCTGGTTTGGGAAAAAATCGGAGAGTGAGGAGCCCGCGCCCGTTCAAGGGTTGATGGGGCCGAAGGTGCTTCGTCACTCGGGCGGATGGGCGTCGCTTCGCCAGCGCTTGCAAGCCGGCTTTAGCCTCAGCACCATCGACATTGGTTATACCTCCCCGGCTAACATCAACTACCTCACCAGCCTCGGTCACAGCGTATTTCTGGCCGACTTGGTTCAGGACGCCTGTACCGGAGACTGGCGGAGCCTCAAGGACGAGAACGGCCTTCCAGCCTGGAATGTCGAGGGCTTCCTTGAGCAATCGCTCAACTTCAGGGGACGTCGATTTGACGTGGTGCTCCTATGGACTGCTCTGGATTACCTGCCAGAGCCCCTGGTGGAGCCGGTTGTGGAACGGCTTATTGAAGCTATGAATCCGGGCGGGCAGGTGCTGGCCTTTTTTCACACTCGCACCCAGGGCGAGGAGACCGCGCACTGCCGCTTTCATGTCACCGACGGCGACGATGTGGAGGTCCAATTGGCGAGGCAGTTCCCCATCCAGCGCGCATTCACCAATCGCAGCATCGAGCGCCTCTTTGCCGCCTGGTCCGGATACCGCCAGTTCCTGGCCAAGGACAGCGTCTCGGAAGTTATCATCACCCGATGATGGATTCTATGATGGGTGCTCCATCTTTGGATAGTTGCCCGGGCGTTCCACCCTCGCCGCGTTATTGTTTTTGCGGCAAGGGTGGGATTCGATGAACCTCAACTCGCCTAGCTCACAAGGAGAGACCATGGTCAACTTGCACGGTACCCGCATTACTTGGCTGGGCCACTCGACGGTGCTGGTCCAGACCGACAAAGGCACAAATATCCTGATTGATCCATTCATTACGGGCAATCCCAACTATCCCAAGGATTTCAAGCTGCCGGAGAAAATTCACTACATCCTGGCTACCCACGGTCACGGCGATCATATCTCCGACGCGGTGCCGGTTGCCGCCAAACATGGTTCTACCGTGGTGGCCATTTATGAGCTGGCAAACTATCTTGCCGAACGAGGAGTGGCTCGAACCATCGGTATGAGCCTGGGCGGAACCATCCAGTTGGACGATGCAGCGGCTACCATGGTCGAGGCCAAGCACTCGTCCTCGGCGCAGGATGAGCGCGGAGTCCACTATGTTGGTGTTGCGGCTGGCTTTGTGCTGACCATCGCGGATGGGCCGGTGCTCTACCATGCCGGCGATACAGCCGTCTTTGGCGATATGAAGCTGATTGCCGAGCTTTATCAGCCGCAAGTTGCACTACTGCCCATCGGCGGGCATTACACGATGGACCCCAGGGAAGCAGCGCTGGCCGTGAAGTTGTTGGGCGCAAAGACCATTCTGCCCATTCACTTCGGAACCGTCCCGCAACTGGTGGGAACGCCGGATCAGTTGGCCGGTTTGGTGGATGAGAGCGTCGAGGTGGTGCGCTGGAAGCCCGGAGATACAGTTTGAGACAAGCTTTTTGCTTTTGAAGAAAAGGCAAAAAGCGTACATTCAGAATGCGTCGTCCCTACGGGACTCCGGCGGCTTTCTGGCTGATCCTTCCCCACCGTTGAAACGGTGGGCTAATCACCATTGCGCCTACGGCGCGGGACGATGGGCTGCTTCCGCCACTTACTGCGGACCCCTGACCTTTGACCCCTGGCCCCTGATCCCTAACCCCTGATCCCTGATCCCTGACCCCTGATCCCTGATCCCTGCTCTAAAGATAATGCGGCGGTTTGGGCGAACGGCCCGGTTGCCCTGGCAGGGTCGTGTTGGCGGAGAAGCCGGTGACGGCGGGCTTGTCGGCGCTGGAAGCCTCCAGCGCGCGATAATTGCGCAGATCGCGCAGGATCTCTTCCTTATTGCGGGCATACTGGCCAGCTAGATGGGTCAGGGCATAGGTGATAATGTCGCTGTGGTGCAGCTCCTGCATGGAAGGATCGCGACGCATATTCAGCCACAAGCGATGCACCGTTTGCACGTCGTCGGCGCTCAGCTTGGGCGCGTGCGGCCCGATGAAAAAGACCTTGGTCTCGCCGTCATGGCCGATGACGTAGAAGTTGAACTGGCGTTTGGGTTCGGGCAGCGCCTCCCAGGCCTGTCCCAGATGAAAGGCCTGTTCTCCGGCACTCATGTGCGTGGAGGTTCCTGAAACCACCGAATCCACTTCCAGCGAATTCGCGCCCTGCGCCAGAGCCGCGTAGACATCTCCGGCGGGAACCACCAGCAGCGAAACCTTCTTGCCAAAGCTTTCCGCCACGGAGACGGCCTTGGTGAAGATCATCTGTTCGTCCTCGCTGAAGCTTTGTTCTTCAGCGCTCAAATACTCAGGTCCGCCCGCGCCCATCATACGCACACTGATGACCACCACGTCCTGCTCTTCGGTACTGGTGCGGGAGAGCGTCCATTTGAGCGCGATCGGGTTGGCCGCGTCGCGCATCGTTACCATCACGCCGCCGGGGCGAACGGCTGCCGATTCGCTGCTGATCGTGTCCTGATGTTCGAGCTGGAACTGATCCTTCATCTGCCGGGCGGTCAGCGCATGCTTGCGCTGGTTGCTGCGCTCGGAGAGGGTGAAGATCACGAAGAAGACCGCAGCAAAGACGATACCGCTTTTGGTAGCCACCGACTTGGTAAACAGGTTGACCGTAGCTACCGAAAGTAGAACCAGAAAGACCGATAGCAGGCCAACGGGAACTTCGGTTTTGCCGATGCGGATATTCGGTGGAACCTTCCAGCCGCGCTCCCCCTTGTACTTCCAGCGCAGCACCAGCATCGCAAGGCTGTTGAAGGTGAACGACCAGATGACGCCAAAGGCATACGCCTCGCCCAGGGTGATAATGTTGCCTCGGCTGAGGATGATGGTCGTCATCTGCAAAATGAAAACCATGTTGATGATGCGCGAACTGGTGCCGAATTTGCGATGAGGCTTGCGGAACCAGTCCGTCAGTACGCCGTCTTCGGCTACACGCATCAAAACGCCGGTCGAGCCGATCATGGACGTGTTGATGGCTCCTGAAAGAATCAGGAAGCCCACCAGTACCACGAAGATGCGGAATGCGATCCGCCAAAAGAGCGGGCCGACCATATTCATAGCCAGACCGGCGATCAGATTGTCCTGGTAGAGAACGTGATCTTTCAGCGGGATCAGCATATACGCCAGGATTGTCGCCCCGCCCGTGAATATAAGGCTGTAAATGGCGATGACAATAGCCGCGCGCTTGAGATTCTTGAGCTTGGGATGCTCAATCTCCCGATTGACCTGCGCCAGGCTCTCCTCGCCGCTCATCGCCAAAACGGAGTGGCCAAAGGCCATCAGTATGCCGAAGAGTCCCAGTAAGGGCAGCCCATGTCCGAAGAGGAAGCCTTGCGCCTCGTCGCTAAATTTAAGATTCGATGGAATGGGTGCGGGGAGCAGATGCACGCCGGGCGTGAAGATTACCGAGAAGATGCCCCAGAATAAAAGAATCGCCACCATCACCGTGGTGATCTGCATGACCCGCAAAGCCTTGCCGCTGGACTCTTCGATGCCCTTGATGTTCTCCCACCAGTAATAGATGGTCACCACCGCGGCAAAGACCGCCGAAGTGTAGTCCATATTGAATTGAAAGGGGTTCCCTTTGGGATCCATCAGCGCTGGAGGCAGCCAGTGGCTATTGTTGGCCACCGTCAACAGCTCGTTCATCAAGCCTGTAATATATTGCCCTGCCGACACGCCAGAAATCGGACCAGTCAAAATGTAATCAAACATTAATGCCGAAACACTCAGCTTGGCGAAGGTGCCGCCCAAGGCCTCCTTCACCACGCGGTAGACGCCGCCGCGGGTAAACATCGAACAGCTCTCGACGTAGACCGCGCGCACCGCGAAGCTGAAGAGCATGATGCCGAGGATGAACCAAGGCGCCGCCGCTCCCACGGCGTGCTCGGCGATGCCGCCGGCATAAAAGGCCGACGAGCCTAAGTCACACAGAACAATCGCCGCCGCGCGCCAAAAAGAGATGAACGTGAGCATCACAGAAGATGCCACGATGAGCCGTACGCGGTTTGATAGAGGGGCTACGACCGTTCGGTTAGATGCCATCTTGAGTGTGCCGGCACAACGTCCGGCTTTCTGGGATTGAAGAGCGAAAAATCCGCAAACGCCCTGCGCTGATTCTATTTCTTCAACAAGGCAGAGTCAATGAAATTGCGCCCAATTGCTTTTTGCTGCTCATTCAGCAGAGAAACACCCTCACATAGGCGCGCTCATCTTGAGCGGAGTGTGGCGCGGCTTTGCGCCAAACGGAGTCGAAGGGTCTGCGTTTGCTTTTTGCTAGCCGCCTCATCCTTCGCGGGATTGCGGCGGCTCGTCCTTGCCGAAAAGCTCTTTGCCGTCTTCGACAAAACTAATCAGCACCACGACGGCAGATCCGGCGAGGCCCACAAAAAACATCACTTCCAGCAGCTTCATAGCGAAAGTAGCCAAGAACATACCAAGATTGTAGCCTGTTTTCCCGCGGTTGACAGGTTTTTCATCAGGATGAAATCCGCTGCGGGATTCGCGCATCACCCCGAATGCGATAGACTTTGCGCAGGATGCAGAGCGTAATCAGCAAGTTGGGAAGCTGGAAGTTGTGGGTCGCGGCCGGTCTCTCCGCCGGACTGCTAGAGTTGCCCTTTCCGCTGGCTGGGCCGTTGCCCGTCTGGCGATCGATCTTCGCCTGGTTTGCACTGGCTCCGCTGCTCTGGGCGCTGCTGGCGCCGCAGAGCGTGGACGGCAAGCGCCCCTTGCGCCGCGGCTTTCTGCTCGGCTACCTCTGCGGCATCCTGTGGTTTGGCGGCAACTGCTACTGGGTCCGCGACACCATGCAGCAATACGGCGATATGCCGCTAGGCGCGCCGACGCTGCTGCTGGTGCTTTTCAGTTTGTATCTGGGCCTCTACTTTGGCCTCTTCGGCTTTTGCGTGGCGCTTGTCCGCCGAGCAACCGGCAGCACGCGCTGGACTCTGGCCGCCGTGCCATTTCTCTGGGTGGCGATGGAACTGGCCGCCGCGCGCATCACCAGCTTTCCCTGGGATCAGCTCGGCTACTCGCAGGTGGACAATGGGCTGCTGACCCAGCTTGCGCCCTGGACTGGCGTTTACGGGATCAGCTTTGTGCTAATGGCCGTGAATGCGTTGTATGCATTTAGACTATTATCTCCAAAGAAATCCGCTTTAATTGAACCTGATAAGTTGTATTGGAAGCAACCCTATTGGAGGTTGAAGGCACTCTTTGGACGGGATGTTTGGATATTCTCCAGTCCAATTCTGGGTTACTACCTATTTTTATTCTTAGTTGGCAACATTTGGCCGACGCCGAGCCCCGCGCCGACAGCCACTGCCGTTCTCGTCCAGCCCAACCTCAACGTCTCCGGCGACAACCGCTGGCTGCATCCGGGCGAGTGGGAGCAGCACATCGCCGCATTCAAGCTTCTGGCCGCTGAGCAATGCAAGACCTACATCATGGGAATCCCGCAGACCGGCGCGCCCAAAGGCGAGATCGTCTGTCCGCCCTACTCGACGCATCCCGACCTGATTGCATGGCCGGAGTCGCCCGCGCCGTATCTTGAAACCGATCCGCGCTTTCAAGCAGCGATGCGCGAGGTTGCCTCCTCGGCGCAGGCTCCGCTGATCGTCGGCGGCGAAGGGGTTGAATTCTCCGAGGAAGAGCACAGCTATGAAGTCTACAACTCCGCGTTGGTCGTCGGCGCGGACGGCGCGCGCGTGGGCCGGTACGACAAGATTCACCTCGTCCCCTTTGGCGAGTACGTGCCCTTCCATCAACTGCTCGCCTTTGCCCATTCGCTCACCGGCAACGTCGGCCAGATGGGCCGCGGAACCGAGCGCAAAGTCTTCCGCCTCAACGGCCATCGCTACGGCGTCTTCATCTGTTATGAGTCGGTCTTTGCCGACGAAGTCCGCCAGTTCGCCCGCCTCGGCGCGGAGGTGCTGGTCAATCTCTCGGACGATGGCTGGTACGGCGACACCAGCGCCCCTTGGCAGCACTTGAACATGGCGCGCATGCGGGCCATCGAAAACCGCCGCTGGCTGCTGCGGGACACCAACAACGGCGTCACGGCGGTCATTGACCCCTACGGCCGCGTTCGCCAGTCCATCCCCCGCCACCAGGCTGACGCGCTGCCTGCTCAATTCGGCTTCAACCAGGATGTGACCTTTTACACCGCTCACGGCGATCTCTTTGCCTATCTCTGCGCCGCGCTGGCCATGTGCTGCGTGGGCTGGTCAGCGCGCAAGCTGCTGCGCCGCTGGGTTGCCGCGCCTTCGCGTATGAACGAGTAGCGCCGACCTCCCGGTCGGCTGGAGCGTGGACCTCTTGGTCCACGCTCGCCTGAAATACTGCCGATGCCATCACTCTCCAATGACGTCCACCACTACGGGAATCGTTTTAGGCGGCATACAGAGGCTGTTGTCGCAGGCCTGGTAGCGAAGAGTAGCCTCCACCAAATGATTGCCCCGCGTGGCTTGGATGCGCGCTTCGAGCGTAAATTTGCCGCTATAGACACTGAGCTTGGTCGCCGGATCAAGAGGCAGCGTGAACGCCGCGCCGGGCGGGTAGCTGACCGCGATCAGCCGCACGCCGGAGTCTGCGGGAATGGTGAATGTGGTCGGAATCAGTTCCTCCGCCGCCGGTGCATGGGAGTTGATGTGCAGTCCCGGCGCAACGCGGAAGTGCAACGCGACCAATGTCGGCTCGTCTGCGGGAAGCGTGATCTGCTCAGGAAAGAGAAACTCGACGGCCTGTGGCTTGGAGGCAGGGCGCTCCAGTCCATCGATCAACGGGCGCTGCGCCGCGGCCAACCCAAAGGCCAGAGTCAGAGCAACTGCGGCGGCAAACTGGATTCCAGTCTTCAATGCGATCATTGAATTCTTCCTCACTCCGGCGGACCTGTTGCCTGGGAAAAACTTACCAGCTTGTGGAAAGAGTCAGTTTTTGAAAGGGCTCGGCTTTAGCCGTGCTGTAGATGATTCAAAATAGACACGGGCTATAGCCCCTGAGGGGAGGTTTTTCATCGTTTTCGACGACCACCCTTGGTTGTTAAGACACAAAACCGACTACAAAAAAACCGACTTCCCACCTGATCCCTGCAAAAAGCATACCGCAAAGGCATTGATTTTCCACCTGCAACCTTGAA
>CAZXVX010000013.1:0-33918 GCA_964644105.1 uncultured Occallatibacter sp.
ATGCCTCGGCCGGCGCTTCCTTCACCCCCGCCACCTCCGCTTCGGCGATTCTGGGAGCGGATCAGGCGGTCGGCGCAACCGATGCCCTTTCCGGCAACATCGTTCTCAACAACGGCGGCAGCAACTACACCTTTAACATGGCCAGCTCCAATGCCGGGTCAACGGCCACCGACATCAACACCAGCGGCACAACGATCCAGGATCTGGCCAACTCCATCAGCTCCAGCGCCCTGGGCGTGAACGCGACGGTTGTGAACGGCGCGCTGCAACTGCAGGCATCCGGCACCGATACCTCCATCACCGTGGTCGGAACGCCCACGCTGAAGGATTCGGCAACCGAGGCTCTGGTCAGCACGGCGACGGGTACGGCAGGAACACCGGGCTCGGCCTCTACGGCCACAGTCAGTTTGGCCGGCGATTTGACCTCGGAGAGTTCCACCTCCGGCTACGCGGTTACAGGCGCCATCGCGCTCACCGGCACCGGCGGAACTGAAACCTTCACCATGGGCGCGACGGCCAACGGCGGAACCACGCTGGAGAGCCTGGCCACGGCCATCACAACCAGCGACATCGGCATCAGTGCGGATGTGGTCGGCACAGGCCTCTCGCTGACGATGACGAGTGATGTCAACACCTCGATCAGTGTCGGCGTCAACTCCCTCAATGACACGCTTGGCAATGCGCCCGCATCCATGACTCTGGGCAGCTTCCAGAGCAATACGGATACGCTCTCGGCCGGGGCCATCAGCTTTACCGTGGGCTCCTCACCGGAGGTCATCTCCACCACCGCGAACGAAACGGTCTCGTCGTTGGTCAACCAGATCAATGACGGCGGCACCGATCCCTACGGAGTTGCAGCTTCATGGAACTCCGGAACCGATCAGGTGGTGCTGACCTCGAACACCTACGGCACAGCGGGGAATTTCTCCGCAACATCCTCGAATGTGACGGACACCACGACCGGCCAGAACGTCAGTTACACGGCCAACGCGGCGTACAACGTAGGCATCTCCAACTCCACCGGGGCCAACGCCCTGTACGATTCGTCCACCCAGAGCGCGCCCACTTCAGCGTATACAAACTTTGTGGGCAACACCAGCAGCGGAAGCGGCGTTGCAACCATCAGCTACTCCGATGGCGCGGGCGTCTCGCTGTCGGCCTCGGATCTGTCTGACCAGGCGGACGCCGAAAGCGCGCTGACCAACCTCAACTCGGCCATCACCGCGGTGGCGGCCCAGGACGGCTACATCGGCGCCCAGATCAACACTCTGAACGCCGTCAGCCAGGTGCTCAGCACGCAGCAGGAGAATGTGGAATCAGCGCAGAACGCGGTGCAAGCAACCGATTACGCCTCCGCAACCTCCAATATGTCCAAGTACGAGATCCTCTCGCAGACCGGCATCGCCGCTCTGGCTCAGGCGAACAGCGTACAGCAGGAAGTGACCAAGCTGCTCCAGTAATCCGGAGTGGAGTAGCACGGATCAAAACAGGTCGTAAGACCATGCACCAAAGAGGGCGCTCGCAAGGGCGCCTTCTTTGCGTTTGAGAATAAGAGACGGCGCGGGAATTTCCAGAACGATTCGCTAAAGACGCGGAGTAAAAGGCCGATGAATTCATTGACTCGAAGATAGACAAAAGGCGCGCAAGAATGTGTGATTCTCAGTCAGGACACATGAATTTATATTAATTTTCCATGATGCCGGGGTGGTTCTCAGGCTGCATCAGTTATCGCTGGAGGACGCGATGGGAACGGTCGGTCTAAATTTCGGCTCGGCGACCAGTGGAACCGGCTTCAACGTCAGTTCAACCGTGGCGGAGATTGTCAGCAACCTGCAGAATGTGGAGACGCCCTGGAAGACTCAATTGACCAGCCTGGAGAGCCAGGATACGGCGATCTCCAGCCTGGGAACGCTTTTTTCCAATCTCTCGAACGACATCAGTTCGCTGACGGATTTTACCGGCGTGTTGGCCCAAAAAGAGGGTTCCAGCTCCGACACCAACGTGCTGACGCTGACAGCGGCCGACTCGACGGCGGTCAGCGGCACGCATACCGTGACGGTGAAAAACCTGGCGGCGACCTCAAGTGGCTACCTGACGCAGGTTGCCAACGCCAGTGATCCACTGAGCGGCTCGATCACTCTGCAAGACGGCAACGGCACAAAGTTGACCCTCGCGCTGAACTCCAGTGACAACACGTTGGCGGGGCTGGCCTCGACGATCAACGCCTCGGGAATCGGCATCAACGCGAGCGTGCTGACTGAAGCCACGGGATCGATGCTGAGCCTGGTTTCGGCGACCTCCGGAACCAATGGAAATATCTCGGTATCGAGCAATTCGATCACGGCTACGAAAACCGTAGCGATGAGTTACACCGATGCGGGCACCACCAGTACGACGGCGGCCGACAGCGGCGCGCTGACGGCGGTGGCCAGCGCCGGGGATACGGTTACCGGTTCGATTTCAATTCAGTCGGGCAGCGGAACGGCGTATAACATTGTTGCCGGCAAGCAGCCGAGCAGCGGAGCGGCGGCTCATACCATCTACACCGGAACCAGCACCAACACGATCAGCAGTCTGGAGAGCGTGATCAACAACAATCCATCGTTGCTGGGGGTGACGGCTTCGCTGAATACCTCGGCGGTGGGCAGCAACGCCATCGGCACGGTTCTGACGCTGACCTCGAGTTCCAACGGCAGCAGCGGCGCGCTGACCATCAGCTCCAGCCTCAATGACATCACCGGCACGGCTTCGCTCGCCTATAACAAAGCGGTGGACGGCGCGGACGCCAATCTGACGGTGGATGGAGTGGATTTGACCAGCGCCTCGAATACCGTGGCCAATCTGATACCGGGCGTGACCTTTCAGTTGCTGGCGCCGAGCGCCACGGAGTCTGACAACAGCCTGGAGCAGGTGCAGGTGGTGATCGCCAACGATAACACCGGGGTGGAAAGCGTGACGGCGCAGTTTGTCAGCGACTACAACTCGCTGATCAGCGCGGTGAACGCGCAGGAGGGGCTGGACAGTTCAGGCAAGGCCGAGCCTCTGTTCGGCTCGCCCACGCTTTCGCTTTTGCAGCAGCAGTTATTGAGCGGGTTGAATTTGCCGAATCCGAATGGC
This sequence comes from uncultured Occallatibacter sp., assembly GCA_964644105.1. Lineage (GTDB taxonomy): Bacteria > Acidobacteriota > Terriglobia > Terriglobales > Acidobacteriaceae > Telmatobacter. The sequence continues at coordinate 3,118 of CAZXVX010000013.1, forward strand.
ACTCTTACTTCGGTCTCTTCCACGGCCAATGCCACGCTGACCGGATCGATGACCCTGCAAGTGGGCAGCGGCACGACGGAGAGAGTAGTTATCGGCGCAAAGCCCAGCACACCTGCGGCCAATACCATTTACACAGGCAGCGGCGTCAACACGCTGAGCGGGTTGGCCAGCGCCATCAATGCGGCAACACTTGGGGTTACGGCGAGTGTGGTGACCAGCAACGGCCAATCGACGCTGACCTTTGTCTCTCATACCGCCGGCTCCAGCGGCGCATTGGCGGTAACCTCGAACCTGAACGCCTCGACCGATACTGCGCTTGCCTATACCGATTCCGGCGCTAACAGCGAGATTCCGGTCGACATAGGCAGATTGGCGGGAGTTCCCAGCAAAAGCGATGCGCTGACCGGTTCCATCACCATTCAAGTGGGGACGGGCCAGACACAAACGATTCAGGTTCCCTCAGCCTCTGCCACCTCGCCCAGCAACAATCTTGCCGGATTGGCTGGGGCCATCAACAGCGCCGGCATCGGAGTGAATGCCTCGGTGATTCAGAACAGCGACGGCAGCTACAGTTTGCAGTTGCAATCAGAGACGCTGGGTTCAACCGGCGACATGACGGTGACCTCCAACATTTTTGACACAACGCATCAAACCACCACATCGCTGAGTTACTCAGCCTCCTCGGACATCAACAACCTAACCAGCCTGGGCATCAGTGTCAACAATGATGGTTCGCTGACCTTTGACGAGGCCAGTATGGACTCGGTGCTCAACTCGGACTTCAGCGGCGTAACGGGCTTCTTCCAAAACGCGAGCGGCTGGGGTCAGAGCTTTTCTACCATGCTGACCGATGCGGGAACCAGTTCAGTGACCGGAATTCTGGCGCTGGCCTCGACCTCCAACAGCAACATCGAATCGACGCTGAATGCGGACATCGCCAAGGAGCAAACGCTGATCAGCGCGCAGCAATCGAGCCTGACGACGGAGCTGAACTCCGCCAACCAGGTGATTCAATCCATCCCCAGCCTTCTGAGTCAGGTCAATGAACTTTACTCGGCGATTACCGGCTATAACCAGCAAACGAACGGTTAAGGAGAGTTTTTCCCATGAACGGTTACCAGGAACATGCGCTGGACAGCGCCTCGGCGGTTGATCTGGTAGTGGCGCTTTATGACGGTATCGTACGCTTTCTTTACACGGCCATGGAGGCCGTAGAGCGCGGCGATCAGGAGGCTCGGCGAACGGCTGTCAAGCGGGCGCTGGACATCATCATCCACCTGCAGGCGCGGCTGCGCATGGATGTGGGCGGCAAGCCGGCGCAGGTGCTCAGCGAGTTTTACGCTTCGGTCTTTGCGCAGATCTTGCAGGCCTCGCAGGCGGCCAGTGTGCAGAAGTTTGAGCACGCCATCGGCTGTGTAAAAAATGTGCGCGATGCGTGGCGTCAGGTGGCTCGCGATCCAAACGTCAACCCCGCTCCGCTGCAAGTGAATAGCGTGAATGCAGGCCATCGCCAACCCTCGTTTGACGGCTCCGAATACGGTGCGGAGATGGCGGGCGGCTCGCGCTGGAATGCTTGAGGAACAGGGAACAGAGAACAGGGAACAGGGAACAAATGAAATCATTGCGCAGTTACTAAATTCGTCAAGGATTTTTCTTGGTTCATCAGCAAATCTGAAACATTCTCTGAAGATGAACAGTGTTCCCTGTTCCCTACGTTCCTGCTTCAATCAACTCTTCTTCCAACTGCTGCTTCTGGTAGAGGCTGGCGTAGTAGCCATCCAGAGCCAGCAGCTCATCGTGGCGGCCGAGTTCGACAATTCTTCCGTGATCGAGCACCGCGATCTGATCCGCATTGCGCACGGTCGAGACGCGATGCGAAATCAGAATCGTGGTTGCGCGGGTGGTGTAATTGCCCAGGCCGTTCAGGATGCGCTCTTCGGTGTAGGTATCTACACTGGCCAGCGCGTCATCCAGAATGAGAATCGAAGGTCGGCGCAAGAGCGCGCGCGTAATGGCCGCGCGCTGCTTCTGCCCGCCGCTGAGCGTGACGCCGCGCTCGCCAACCATGGTTTCAAAGCCTTGTGGAAACTCCTCGAACTCTTTGCGTATATGGGCCGCTTCGGCGGCTCGCAACAGCTCCTCGCTGCTTGCATCCGGCGCGCCGAAGGTCAGGTTCTCGTGGATAGTCGCGCTGAACAGAAATGTCTCTTGCGGCACCATGCCGATGTTGCGCCTGATTACGGAGAGTGGATAGGCGCGCACGGGCTTGCCATCGATCCACAGCGCGTCGTCGGGCGCTTCATAGAGGCGGGCGATCAAATTCACGAGCGTAGATTTCCCCGATCCGGTGGGTCCGACAATGGCCAGGCTGGAGCCGGCGGGAATCTTCAGCGAAATCGAGTGAAGCACTTCCGTATCGCCATAACTGAAGTTCAAATTGCGGAATTCAATCTCTCCGCGCAAGACCGTATCGGAGGCAATCGCCGAGTCGGCGGCGCGGTCGTCAATCGCCGGCTCGGCCTGCAGCAACTCGTCGATGCGTTTGACCGAAGCCGTGCCGCGCTGATAGATATTGACCACCCAGCCGATGGCGATGATGGGCCAGATCAGCATGATCATGTAGGTGTTGAAGGCGACGAATTGGCCTACCGAAATGCGGTGCGCGACGACCAGGTGGCCGCCGGCCAGCAGCGTAATGATCATCGAGATGCCGAGAATGAATTCGAGGGTCGGCCACAACATTCCCATCAATTGGACAAGGCGCAAGGCGCGCGCGATGTACTCTCGATTGAGATTTTCGAAGAGACCGATCTGCGAATCCTCGCGGGCGAAGGCGCGCACCAGACGGGCGCCGGAATAGTTCTCTTGCGCCTGCGCGCTGATCTCGGAGAAGCTGGCCTGGATGCGCTCGAAGCGGTCATGAATACGGCTGCCGAAGTATTGCACCAGGATGCTGGCGAGCGGCATCGGCGCCCAGGCCACCAGAGTGAGCCAGGGACTGATGCGCAGCAGGAAGAAGAGCGCGCCTACGGTAAAGAAGATGGTGTTGGCCGAGTACATCAGCGCAGGGCCGAGCAGCATGCGCACGGCATTCAGGTCGTTGGTCAGGCGGGCCATGATGTCGCCGGTGCGATAGCGCTGATAGAAGCCCGTGTCTTGCCGCGCCAGTTTTTTGAAGAGGTCGTTGCGCAGATCGAATTCAATCTCGCGCGAGATGCCGATCAGAATCCAGCGCTGGGCGTAAAGGAAAACACCTTTGATGAGCGCGATTCCAACCAGCAAGCCGGCGAAGAGCAGAATCGTTCCGCGCGTCGCCCCGTGTCCCATCGCATCCACGGCCTTCTCAATCACCAGCGGAAACAACACCCAGATCGTGTTCGTGCAGACGCAGCTCAGCGTCCCCCACACGTATCCCCAGTGGTAGCGGCGCAGATAGATCGAGAGCGGGGCTAGATCGCGAAACATGATTTTATTGTACGGGGAAGGGCGGCCATGGAGATTTGAGTGTTACCCTGAATCAGTTCGTATTACGGGAGATTGAAGGCGATGAGATCGTTGCTTTTCATTGTTGGGCCTTTCGTGTTAACGCTCCCACTGGCCGTTTTTGCGCAAACTCCACAAGCCATTCCCACCGAAACCGCGCGCGCCAGCTTCGCGGAGGCGCGCGCTCTCTGCCAAGCCGATCATGGCGACCTATGGGGCATTTCGCTTTGCGGGCCGATGATCTTTGTCGATCCCAAAAGCCATTTCGCCGTCGCCAGCCAAGCGGACGCGAAGGGACTGCTGAAGCCCTATGATGGAGTCTTCACCGGCAATCTGCCAATCGGCATCAACGCCACGAACTCCCCGTTTGAATGGTCCGGCGTGCTTTGGACGATGATGGTCTGGCCGCTTCCCGCCGAGGAAGGCCAGCGCAAGACTTTGATCGCCCACGAACTCTTCCACCGCATCCAGCCCCAGCTCAATCTGCCCAAGCCTCAGAGTGGCGAGAATGCGCAACTCGATACACTGGAAGGCCGAATCACGCTGCAACTCGAGCTGCGGGCGCTCACCCGCGCGCTGCAAGCAACGAGCGATGCGGTGCGGAGAAAGGCGGCCTCTGACGCGGTTCTCTTTCGCGCCGAGCGCTACCGGCTCTTTCCCGATGCGGCCGCACAAGAAGAATTGATGGAGTGGAATGAAGGTCTGGCGGAGTTCACCGGCATACGGGCCGGCAACCCAACACCCGAGCAGAGAATTGACGAGACTCTAGGCGACATCTCCCGGCTCGGCGAAGCCAGCACCTTCGTTCGCGCCTTTCCTTATGCCACCGGCCCGGCGTACGGCTTGCTGCTCGACCGCTACACCCCCGGCTGGCACCGCAAGCTGAAAATTGGGGATCGTTACGACACTCTGCTCGCGGCTGCTCTACACCTCCAACTTCCCAATAATCTTCATCAAGCCGCGGAGCGGCAGGCAGCCTTCTATGAGGGCGCTGCGTTGCGTGCGTCGGAGCTGGATCGAGACCGAAAGCGCCAGCAGATTCTGGCGCGGAATCGCGCAAAATTCGTCGATGGCCCGATCCTTGTGCTGCCATTCCGCAAAATGCGCATTCAATTTGATCCGCGCACCTTGCAACCGCTGGAAGGCGCCGGTACCGTCTATGGAAAAATGCGCATCAGTGACGAATGGGGCATCCTCGAGGCATCGAATGGTGCGCTGATGAAGACCGATTGGAGCGCGGTGATCGTTGCCGCGCCAGCCGTCAGCGAGGGCAGCAGCTTGAAGGGTGATGGATGGACGCTTGAGTTGAAACCGGGCTGGAAGGTTGCCCCCGCTGCGCGCAAAGGCGATTTTGTCCTTGTCTCCGGATCGTAATGTTTTACACCGTTATCCGTAGCGGCCGGAAGCTGGCTGCAAGGTCAAAGAGCACATCCGTATGCCTCGCCGCTATCTCCGCCAGAACAACCGCGGGTGATTTGGGCTAGGATGGTAGAGGCTGAATGCGCTGCCCTGGAGTTTTTTGTAATGCCTGGACGGATGGTCTCTTGTGATTGTGGCGAAGAGGAAGTAGGAAAATGATAAACGCGCGGTGGATTTTGGTTTCAGGAATAGCGATGGGGCTGAGCTTGTTGGCGCCCGGTTGCGGCGGCGGAGGTTCAACGCCTCCTCCTCCGGCGAATTATACGTTGACTGTGAATTCGACCAATCCGGCCAGCGGCGTGGTGATCAGCTACAACAATGACCAGAACAGCGTGATTGAATCGGGGACAACGAGCTTTACCGCGACCGAGGCGGCGGCGACCAGTGTGACTTTGACGGCGCCGATCACCGCGGGCGGCAACAACTTCTCTGCGTGGACCGGATGCAGCAGCGAGGACACGCAGAGGCACTGCACGGTGACGCTGAACGCCAATGCGACCGTAACGGCCAATTACACGATACCGGCGGTTACCGTGACGCCCAATCCGGCGACGGCTACCATTGGCAGCCAGGTGCAGTTTGCCGCGCAAATCAATGGCGTGGCCAGCACTGCAGTGACTTGGTCGCTGACCGCGCTTTCCACCAGTAGCATTAGCCCTGGGACCATCAGCTCGACCGGTCTTTACACTACACCCTACCCGGCGCCGACATCCGTCACCGTAACCGCGACCAGCACCCAGGGCGCAACCATCGGCCAGACCGGCAGCGCGACCGTCACGCTGAGCGCGCCCGCAGCATCCGCGGGACCTGCGCTGAACGTGAATGTCCTCGGCCAGACCCACGCCATCAACCCATTCATCTATGGATGGAACGGTTATGCATCGAACGCCGCCGCGGCGCAGGCGGCCAACATCACCGTGGATCGCTTTGGCGGAGATGCAACGTCTCTCTACAACTACCAACTGGATGTGACCAACGCCGGCAGCGATTGGTACTTTGAGAACAGCGTCGGCGCAACCGGCGTGCAAGCTACCGGCCAGTTCAACCAACAGGTGATCGGCGATGCAGCCATCGGAGCCAAGACATTGGGCACCATGCCGGTGGAAGGTTATGTGGCGAAAGATGGCACCTCGTGCAGTTATCCGAAGTCTACCTTTCCGCAGCAATTCGCTTTTGATCCCTATAACAATCCGAACTGCGGCGACGGTTTGTACCCGGATGGAGTGAGCGGCTGCACCAGCGCAAGTGGATGCAACATCCCGGACCCGGCCAACGAGGCTTCGGTCTCCGCAACTCCCGCCGGACCCGCATGGGATGGCGCCTGGGTAGCTTATCTGGTCAAGACCTTCGGCACGGCGGCCAACGGCGGCGTCTACTCCTACGATCTGGACAACGAGCCAGCCTGGTGGGACGGCGGGCATCGCGACGTTCACCCTCTGCCTTCCACCTATGACGAAGTGACCGACAATGGCATTGCCACGGCGCAGGCCATCAAGGCAGCCGATCCCACCGCTCGCGTCAACGGTCCTGTGGTGGACTTTTGGTGGAATTACTTCTATTCCAAAAAGGACATTGAGAACGGCTGGAGCAATGGGAATCCCTGCTGGGAGCCGTGGAGCAATCCGATTGACCGCAAGGCGCATGGCGGCGTTCCCTTCATCGAGTATTACTTGCAGCAGTTTGCGGCGGCTTCCAACACATCGGGCGTGCGCCTGCTTGATTACCTTGATCTGCACACCTACTTTGCGGCCACTTACAACGGAAGCGGCGTCGGCCTGACTACGGCGGGCGACACCGGCGAGCAGCAGGCGCGATTGAACTCGACGCGCGTCTTCTGGGACCCGACCTATACCGATTCGAATTTTCCGCAGCCGAATTACTCCACCGACTCGAACTACACCTCGAGCTGCTCGACCCCGCTGCAAGCGCCGCAACTGATTCCCATGGCGCAAGGCTGGGTTGCCAAAAATTATCCCGGAACCAAGGTGGCCTTCACCGAGTACAACTGGGGCGGGCAGGAGAACATCAACGGCGCGGTGGCGCAGGCCGACATTCTGGGTATCTTTGGCGCCTACGGCCTGGACATGGCAACGCTTTGGGGACCGCCTGATCCAACCAAGGGGCAGGTTCCCGGCCTGATGGCCTACGAGATCTATCGCAACTACGACGGAAAGAACTCGAAGTTTGGCGATATTTCGATCCCTTCAACCTCGGCCAACCAGGGGCAACTCTCGGTGTATAGCGCGGAGCGCAGCACGGACAATGCGCTGACGGTGGTGGTGATCAACAAGACCTATGGCGATCTGACCAGCACGGTCGCGCTGAACACTTATTTGCCAAACTCAACCAGCGTGCAGGCTTATCTGTATAGCAACGCCAACCTGAATGCTATCGTGGGGCCAACCGCTGTGACGGTAACGAATGTGTCGGGCCAGGCCAGCACCATCAGCAACTACACCTTCCCGGCGCAGTCGATCACGCTGTTCGTCGTGCCGCAGTAGCTTGATGGAGCGCCGACCTCCTGGTCGGCTGTGGCGTGGACCTCCCGGTCCACGCTGCACGTTACATTGACTGGAGAGATGCTCTAAACACTTGTTGGCTCGATGACTTTGAGGCCTTTCACCGCAGAGAAGTGGCGCACATTGAAAGTGGCTACGGCGCTGCCAGAATGCAAGGCTATGGCCGCGAGAATTACGTCGTAAGAGCCGATCATTTCTCCGCTGGATTCAAGCTCGGCCCAGAGACGCGCGTGCTCGAAGGCTGTGTTTATGCTATAAGGCGCCAGATCGAAGTTTGCCAATATCCGCTGAAGAAACACTTGGCGCTTTGCACGATGTGCGCCGGTAGCCCGTTCTAATCCGTGCCATAACTCGGCAATGGTGATCACTCCGAGTTTGAACTCCTCATGCGGCATGGATTCAAGCCAGGCATAAAGGTCAAAGCGCCCCCGCTCAGCCTCAATGATGACATCAGAATCGATCAGAATTGCCATTTATCGACCGGCGGAATCAGGTTTTTGCGGGCTTCTTCAAGGTCGCGGAGCCAATCCGTGGCCTCTTCTTTGCCAAGACGAACATCCTCAAGTGACACACGAAGCGCAGCGGCTATCTCTTTGCCTGTTCGCGGCTTCCGCTCTTCCGGGGTCAGATGTACGTCCGCCAGCGCCTCGGCAAGTTCCAAACCTGTGCAGGGCTTTCGCTCTTCCGGCACAATACGAGCCACTGAAACGCCGTTCTTCTGCAGCAAGAAGGTTGTGCCCTGATAGCGAACGCGGTTGACGCAATCGGAGAAGTTGCGCGCTGCTTCGGTAACGGAGATGACCACTTCACTCATAGAATCAGATTATCATAGAATATGATTTCTGCCAATGAGCACCCGCAAAGAGGCAGCGTGGGCCGCCCTTGCCGGATCTGTGGGAGAGTGTGAGAAACTACCCCTGTTCCCGGGCGAACAGAATCGGAGGATTTATCAATGCGATGGTTGCGAACTATTTCTTTGATCATTTTGTCCGCATTGCCGCTTACAGCCGCCGCCCAGATGGAGGTTTATCGTAACCGTCAATTTGGATATGAGATTCCGATTCCGCCTGGACTCTACCTGTTTAGCCCGCATGAAATGAACGGTGTCGATCATGGCCGACAATTATTTTTCAAGCCTACCAAAGTCGAGGATTGCAACCATGGCGGGTGTGACAGGTATATTGAGTTTGACGCCTATTACAACGTTTCTGATCATACATTGAAGCTGCATGACTTTTTCGAGAATGAATGCACGGTATTCGGAGGAAAGAAATGCCTTCCGCCTCCCGATGACTTAGAGATTAAAGGATTGGCTTGCAAGTCAGCAAAAGTAAATTTACCTGACGGACGAATCGAATTACTTGTCGTAACTCAGGCTGGAAAACCTATTCCAAATTTCAATCCGACTGTACCCTCTATCAACTATTCAGTCATTCTACTGACGACCAAAGAGCATATGGATGAAGATATGAAGTTTTACCGCCTCATACTGGAAACCATCCGAATAGCACCATAAGATTGAATGAATCAATAAAAGGAGATTCCCATGCCCTCCATCATCGACTTGCGCTCCGACACAGTGACCCAGCCCTCGGCGGCCATGCGCGCGGCGATGGCCGCCGCCGAGGTGGGCGACGACGTCTACGGCGAAGACCCGACCGTCAACCTGCTGGAACAGCGCGCGGCGGAGCGATTCGGGCGCGAGGCGGCGCTCTTTGTGCCGTCGGGAACCATGGGCAACCAGATCGCCATCCGTCTGCACACGCAGCCGGGGCAAGAGGTGATCGCCGAGGCCCGCGCGCACATCATGGATTGGGAGATGGCCACCGCGGCGGTCTTCTCCGGCTGCCTGATCCGCGCGGTTCACTCTGACCAGGGCACATTGACCTGGAAGCAGATCGAGCCGATGATCTGCGCTCGCGGGGCATTGCGCGCGGCCACCGGCCTCATCGAAATTGAAAACACTGCGAATCTGGTGGGCGGGCGCTGCACGCGCCTCGAAGTTTTGCGCGAGATTTGGGCCGGAGCCAAAGAGCGCCATCTGCCCACGCACTTGGACGGCGCACGCATCTTCAATGCGGCCACGGCGCTGGGCGTGGATGTGAAGGAGTTGACTAGCGGCTTTGACACCATCATGTTCTGCCTCTCAAAGGGATTGGGCGCGCCGGTGGGCTCGATGCTGGTTGGTTCAAACGAGCAGATCGACCGCGCGCGCATCTTCCGCAAAGCCCTGGGCGGCGGAATGAGGCAGGCGGGCGTGCTGGCCGCTGCCGGGTTGATGGCTCTGGAGCAAGGGCCGAAGCGGCTGCACGAGGATCACGCCAACGCGCGGCTGCTGGCCGAGGCGCTGGCTAAACTCGAGCGCGTCCAGATCGATCTTGCAACGGTCGAAACAAATATCGTCATCTTCCGGCTGACCGGCGGAGTGAAGGCGGCAGAGCTCTCGGCGCGGCTCAAGGCGCGCGGCGTGCTGGCCAACGCCGTGGGGCCGGACTCGATGCGCCTGGTGACGCATCTGAATGTGGATCGCGCGGCTTGTGAGGCGGCGGTTGCGGTGCTGACCGGGGAGATTGAGGCGGCCTGATCGCCGAGCAGTGAGCAATTGTGCGCAACTTTTCCTCTGGCGTTGCGTTCATAATAATGTAAGTTCGGTTGGCTTTCGAGCCTCCGAAGACAGTTCAACTTCAACCCCAATCCAGGAGGAATGGATTCATCGTGAAGAAAATTGCACTCGCGCTGTTGCTTGCATTTACACTTTGTCCTGCGGCTTCGTTTGCGCAGGTTGTGATTCGCATTGGGCCCCCGGCACCCATCGTCGAGGTGCGTCCCGCGCCTCCGGAGCGGGGCTTCGTGTGGATTGACGGCTACCATCGCTGGGACGGCGACCGCTACGTGTGGGTTCCCGGCCGGTGGGAGCGTCCGCCACATCCCGGCGCGCGCTGGGTTGCCCACAAATGGGTCCATCGTGGCGATCACTGGGTGATGGTGGAAGGCCACTGGCGGTAGATTCAAACCGTCACTCAACGGAGAGGCAGGGCGCGAGCTCTGCCTTTTCGCTTATATTTGTGAAGTTTAACAGGAAGTTCTTTAGGAATTGTGCGGCGATACGGCGGGTCTGTTTCTGGTTCGTGGTATCCCACCCATCCGCCAAGAACGCGGATGGATGGGGTACCGGCCTTTTCCTTAATATCACCGGGAGATCCCCCGGCTCTCCTAAGGAACAACTCTCATCCTTGTTCCTTCCCTGATTGTCCAGACCTTTGGTCTGGTGTCCCACTGCCGGGGTGGCATTAGCAGTTTGACGTTTACGGGAGTCATTATTGGTTTGTGTTTTTTCTCATTTGCCCCTCGAAATACGGCCTCAGCACAAATTCGAGGCACCGTCCCTACGGGACTCCGGCGACATTCTTTCTGTTCCTTTCCCACCGTTACCTCCCCAAGAAACAAAGATCGTTTCTTGGGGACCCCATTGAAACGGTGGGCTAATCAACCCTGCGCCTACGGCGCGAGCTAGCTGGCGTTGTCCGCGCTGTTGCTTTAGCAAAGCACTCTTGTTAGCCTCTTTGAGGGCCACAAAAAGTAAAACTCCAGGCTCTGCCGGAGATATTTACTCCCTACTCCCTATTCCCTGTTCCCTCGACTGTCTTAATTCTGACCATGTTCTAATCTCGTTTGACCTCTTTCCGGTCATGAACCTGCATCCTCTGATTGCCTGAGGGGGCTCATCCATGGACAGCGGCTACTATGCGGCGATGACCGGGCTGATTGCGCGGACGCAGGCGCTGGATCTGGCGGCCACCAATCTGGCCAATGCGCAGACGCCAGGTTACCGATCCGAGCAGGAGTACTTTCGCTCGGTTCTACTGGGTCCGGATGCGCATGATTCGCAGTTGGGCGAGACGGTGAACAACTTCGGTCTGATTGGCGGCGACCGGCTGAATCTGGGCCAGGGCGCGCTGGAGCCGACCGGCAATCCGCTGGACCTGGCGATTGAGGGTGAGGGATTTTTCATGGTGCAGACGCCGCAGGGGCCGCGCTACACGCGCGATGGCGGCTTTCATCGCACCCCAACCGGGCAGTTGGTCACAGAGGCGGGCGATTTGGTGCTTTCGGCGACGAGCCAGACCATCGCTGTTCCTCCGGGTCAGGTGACCATTGGCTCGGATGGAACGGTATCGGTGGCCGGCGGCGTGGTGGCCACGGTGGGCGTATTCACCTTTCCCAAGGGCACGGAGCTGACACCGGAGGGAGCCAACCGCTATCGCGCGCCGGAGCCTGAAATTGTGCAGCCGGTGCTTGCGAAGAACATGACGCTGCATCAGGGAGCGATCGAGAACGCCAACCAGGGCGTCATTCCCGGGACGATGAATCTGATTCTGGTGCAGCGCGAGGCGGAGATGATGCAGCGGGCGCTGACCGTCTTCCATACGGAGTTCAACAAGATTGCCACCGAGGATCTGCCGAAGGTTTAGTTTTCAGTTTTCAGTTTTCAGTTTTCAGTTTTCAGTTTTCAGTTTTCAGTTTTCAGTTGTCAGTTGTCAGTTGTCAGTTTTCAGTTCACAGTTCTCAGATTTGGTTTTCAGTTTTCAATCCGCGGTTCTCAGCGAATTTGGAGTTAGGAGCAGGAACAAAGCAATTCAAGCTTTCGACCACGAAAGTCTGAGAACTGAGAACTGACAACTGACAACTGACAACTGAGAACTGAGAACTGAAAGGAGCCACCATGATTCGAGCATTGTATACCGCGGCCAGCGGGATGAGCGCGCAGCAGTTGAACCTGGACACGATCGCCAACAATCTGGCGAACTCGTCCACCACCGGCTTCCGCCAGTTGCGGCTTGAGTTTCAGGATATGGTCTACCAGAATCTGGTGACGCCGGGGGCGGCGCAATCGCAGTCGACGGTCTCGGCTGGCTTGCAGATCGGCCTGGGAACCAAGTCGGCGGCGACCGAGGTGATTCAGACGCAAGGGTCGCTGAACCAGACCTCGAATCCGATGGATCTGGCCATCGAGGGCACGGGCTATTTTCAGGTGCAGCGGCCGGATGGAACCATCGAATACACCCGCGCCGGGCAGTTTCAACTCAACAATCAGGGAACGATTGTGACCACCGACGGCGATCCCATCATTCCCACCATTACCATACCGGCCAACGCCACGGCGGTGACCATCACCCAATACGGAGTGGTGAACGCCACGCTGCCCGGTCAGCAGAATCCCTCGCAACTAGGGCAGATTCAACTGGCGACCTTTCCCAACCCGGGCGGGCTGCAGGCCGACGGGTCGAATCTTTTGCAGGCTACGCTCAACTCCGGCGACCCGGTGCTGGGCAATCCCGGCGGGACTGAAGGACTCGGCACATTGCAGCAGGGGTATCTCGAGAACTCGAATGTGGACATCGTCACCATGTTTGTGCAGATGGTGCTGGCCCAGCGGGCCTACGAGTCGAATTCGAAGGTGATCAAGGCGGCCGATGATATGTACTCGCAGGTCAATAACATGACGCACTAAAGGCAGCTTTCAGCTTTTAGCTATCAGCTATCAGCTATCAGCTTTCAGCTAGAAGCTAGCAGCTAGAAGCTAGAAGCTGAAAGCTGAACCACGAGGACGAAATGACTTCAATATGCAGCAGATCGGCGCTGGGAATTTGCCTGCTGGTGTTGGCGGCTGGGCTGGCTCCTGCGCAAGAGGCGGCTGGCGGGCGGAGGCAGGTGATGGTTTCCTCCGGCGGGTTGCTGGCGGCGGGCGCTGCGCAGTTGGGCGCGTTTGGGCAGCTCTATCGCGAGATCGACGATCCGAATCTGGGCGACCGCTGGCTGCTCGTGCGCAATGAGCAGTTTCCCGGCGGGCCGGGGCGCATGGTGCGGGTGGGGTTGGCGGGCGGCGGGCAGGTGGTTGCTCCGGCGACCGCGGCGGCTTTGCCGGTGATTCGACCCGGCGACCGGGTGATCGTGGAGGAGCATACGGCAGTGGTGGATGCGCTTCTGGAGGCGCGCGCGCTGCGCCCGGCGGCGGTGGGCGCCGTCTTTGAGGTGCGCTTGGCGATCGGCGGGCGGGTGGTGCGGGTGGTGGCTCTTGGGCCGGGACGAGCCGCGCTTGCGACGGAGGCCAGGCCATGAGATCGAAGTGGATGAGGCGAGGACATTGGGCCTTGATGCTGCTGACGCTGGGAGGGATATTGGCGGCGGTTCCAGCGGCGCCGATGGGCGGCAAGAAGACCGATCCGGGGATTACCGGCAAGCCGACGCCGCCGGAAGAGGCGCTGAAGGCCTATATTGAGCGGGTGCGGGCGCAGCAGGCGGCCGAGGTGCGGACGCCGGGCTCGATCTGGAGTTCGGAGGGGCGGCTGGTGCGGCTGGGCACCGATGCCAAGGCCGTCCGGCTGCACGATGTGGTTTCGATTGTGGTGAGCGAAAGCGTGGTGGCGGAGACCGATGGCGCGGTCAAGAACTCGCGCACTTCGAGCGCCAGCTCCGGCTTGACTTCCCTCTTCGGATTGTTAAAATCCTCGAACAATATGCAGAACCTGCTCGGCGCCAATGCGGCCTCGGCCTTGGCGGCGCAGGGGCAGAGCACAACCAATTCGAGTTTGACCACCACCTTCGGGGCCGAAGTGGTGGATGTGCTGCCGAATGGGATGCTGGTGGTGCAGGCGACGCGCCAGTTGACCTTTTCGCAGCAGACACAGTTGATCAAGCTCAGGGGCCTGGTGCGTCCGGAGGATGTGAGCGCGCAGAATCAGGTGCAGTCGACCGCCATGACCGATTTGGAGCTTGAGGTGACGGGCAAAGGCATTGTGAACGACTCGACCTACCGGCAGAGCAAGGTGGTGCGGTTTCTGCAGAAGCTGTTGGTGTTTTAATTGCAGCTTTCAGCTTTCAGCCCTCAGCTCTCAGCCGGTTGGTCGGCTGGTTCGTCAGGCGGTTCAGGCAGAAGCAAGAGTTGAAGCGAGTGTGCAACAGAAACAAGGTATCCGTCGTTCATGAATAGCTGTTCGCTGAAAGCTGAAAGCTGAAAGCTGATAGCTGAAAGCTGATAGCTGATAGCTGAAAGCTGAAAAAGGCTCTCCTATGCAATGGGCATCCAAAAGACCGGCACTGTTTCTCTCCGCGCTGCTATGGGTGTCGACCGCGGCGCAGGCCGCATCGGTCGAGCAAATGGCGCGCATCAAGGATGTGGCGACGATTGAGGGGATTCGCGACAATCAGTTGGTGGGTTATGGCCTGGTGGTGGGATTGCACGGCACCGGGGACAGTTCGCAGACGGTCTTTCCGGCGCAGACATTGTTGTCGACGCTTGAGCGGATGGGCATCACGGTTCCGCAGACCGGAGCCAACAGCGCCAGCAATATGCAGGTGAAGAATATGGCGGCGGTTTTTGTGGTGGCGACTTTGCCGCCCTTCAGCCGTCCCGGTTACAAAGTGGATATCACTGTCTCCTCGGCCGGCGACGCGCGTTCGCTGGAAGGAGGCATTCTGCTGATGACGCCGCTCTATGGGCCGGACGGGCAGATCTATGCGCAGGCGCAGGGATCGCTGGTGCTGGGCGGTTATTTGGCCTCGGCCGGCGGCAATACGCGAATCTCCAATCATCCGACGACGGCGCGGATTCCGGGCGGCGCGCTGGTCGAGCGGCCGGTGCCCTTCGATTTGAAGCAGATGCATGTGATCAGCATCGTGCTGAATGATGCCGACTTTCATACCGCCGAGCGCATGGCCTCTTCGATTGACAAGGCGCTGGGAGCCAAGCGCGCGCATGCCGTCGATAGCCGCCGGGTGGAGATCGGCGTGCTGCCGGATGAGGATATTGCCGCGCTGCTGGATCATGTCGAGGGCGTCGAGGTGGATGTCTATCCGCGGGCGCGGGTGGTGGTCAATGAGAGGACCGGGACGGTGGTGATCGGGGGCACGGTGCGCTTGCAGCCGGTTTCGATTCTGCATGGGGGCCTGAGCGTGAATGTGGTGACCGAGAATGAGGTCTCGCAGCCCAACGCACTTTCATCCGGCACAACGCAGGTGGTGCAGCAGACGACTGTGCAGGCGACCGACAAACCGGTCAACCGCATTGACTTAAAACAAGGAGCCACCGTAGAGGATTTGGTCCAGGAATTGCAACGAACAGGAGCAGGCGCCCGCGATGTGATCTCCATCTTGCAGGCGATGAAGGAAGCCGGCGCTTTGGAGGCCGACCTTGAAGTTCTCTAAGAGATTTTTCTAAATGGGAGCATACATTTGTGAGGAGTTTCCAAGATGCTAAGCGTGACAGCGGCGGCGGCAGCAGCGGGCAGCACAAGCGGAGCGACGCCGGCCACGCCTTCGCCGCGGCTGGTGAATGCGGCGCATGAGTTTGAGGCGCAGATGATGAAAGAGCTGTTAAAGCCCATGATGAGCTCGAACAGCCTGGATGGTGAAGAGGATGAGAGCTCTTCGGGCTCCGGTGGAGCGCTGGGCGAGTTTGCCACCGAGGCGCTGGGTCGCGGCTTGAGCGAGGCGGGCGGCTTTGGAATTGCCAATAGTATTGTGAAGCAGCTCACACCTGCGAGTAACAATCGAGTCACATCGCAGTAACCATCGATGAGCACGGTGATACTGTGATGAAAATTAACAAATGACTACAGTGATTAGTGGTCATGCCGATGAGGTCAACAAGGAGTTAGGAAATCATGGATATTCGCAGCAGTCTTGAAGGTTTGAAGTCGCTCTTGGGGCCCTCCGCAACGCAAGTGGCCCCGCAGCCGAAGAGCACGGGGGCTCCGAGTGGGAGCGGATTGGGCAGTGACAGCGCCACATTCAGCAGCGCGGCCAGCGAGGTCTCTCAGTCGGCCAGCGACGCGGGCGTGCGCATGGACAAGGTGGCCAGCATTCAAAGCGCGCTGGCGGCTGGAACCTATAACATCAATCCCGCGGCGATCGCTTCGCGGCTGGTGGATTCAATGCTGGCCAGTCACGCCTGATGCGCAACCGGCTTGGACCTGGAGCTTGCGATTCAAACTTGGAGCCCGCGATTCAAACCTGGAGCCCGCGATTCAAACCTGGAGCCCGCGATTCAAACCTGGAGCCCGCGATTCAGTCGACCGGGAGGTCGGCGCTACAGCCGGTCAGGAGACCGGCGTTACCATCCTGCCAAACCTGAGGGGGGAGTGCGTTGGAACGGCGAGACGAGCAATGGCAGCATCCGATGCTGAAGGAGTTGGTGGTGGAGGCCTCGCGGGCATTGGCGCGTCTGGATGCGGATCGGATCGAGGAGTTGGCGCTCTCCTGTGAGGCATTGAATCGTGATCTGGCGGGGATGGATGGAGATGCGCGGCGGGCGCTCGCACCCCAGGCCAGGGCGGCGGTTCAGGATATGGCGGTTTTTGCCCGTGTTTTGGAGGCCACACGCTCCAATCTCGATGTGATGCACCGGCTGCGGGAGCGGCGCATGGGGCAGTTGGAGTACCGCGAGAGTTCCCGGCCGGGGTGGCAGCGAACGGAGTGCGGTCATGGGGACAATTAGCACAGCCTTTAACATGATTTCGCAGGCTTTGGATGCCGATCAGCAGGCGTTGAATGTGGTGGCCAACAATGTGGCCAACGCCAACACCCCCGGTTACACCCAAGAGACGCCGGATTGGCAGGAGAATACGCCGCTCAACGTCAACGGCAGCCAGATCGGTCAGGGCGTGTCAGAGACCGGCGCCACTTCGCAGCGAGATCGGGTGCTGGAGTCGCGGCTCGACCAGCAGCAGCAGATGGCGGCCTCAACCGGCTCGCGCCTGACCTCGTTGAATACACTGCAAGCTCTGTTTACGCCGGATTCAGGCACAACCAGCTCACAGGCTGGAGACATTGGAACCGATATAACCAAGTTCTTTGATTCATTTTCATCTTTGGAAGCTAACTCAACCGATAACTCGCTGCGTCAGGCCGTGCTCTCCTCGGCAAAGACGCTGGCCGGGGATATTTCCAATGCGGCGGGCAGCCTGAACGAGCAGCGTTCCGCCCTGGATCAAGAGACAACCGGAGTGGCCGGCCAGGTGAACTCGCTGACCTCGGCCATTGCGCAGTTGAATGTGCAGATTCAGACGACCTCGCCCAACGGGGACGCGGGAACGCTCGAAGACCAGCGCCAGTATGACCTCAGCCAGCTCTCGCAGTTAATCGGGATCAACCAGATTACCTCGGAGAATAATGGCTTGGCGATTACCACAACCTCCGGTCAGTTATTAGTCTCCGAAGGAACCAGTTACACGCTCAGCACGGGGATGCAGAATGGAGTGACGGATTTCTATCTGGGCAATGCGGACATTACCTCGCAGTTGGCAGAGGGCGGAGGTTCGTTGGGCGGGCAACTGACGGCGCGCGACCAGGATATTCCCGGCGCGCTGAATGCGTTGAATCAACTGGCTTACAGCATCTCGACGACAGTGAATACGCAGAATAATGCAGGTACGGACCTGGACGGAAATACCGGCACGGCGGCCACTCCGTTGAATATCTTCAATCCGTCGGCGACCGTGGCGGGCAGCGCGGTCAACATGAGCGTGGTGATGACCGATCCGAATCAGATTGCCGCCGCCGGCCTGGGCGATGGCACGGGGGATAACTCAAATGCGGTGGCGATGGCGGCACTGGGCAGTCAGGAGATTGTCAGTGGGCAAACGCCGATCAACTATTACTCAAATTTTGTAACTACTTTGGGCGCGACGGTTGCCAATGTGCAAACGGAGAACACTGCGCAGGCGGCCTCGGTGACGCAACTGAAGACGCAGAACGATGCACTTTCCGGCGTGAATCTGAATGACGAGGCGGCTTCGATGACCACCTATGAACGCACCTACCAATCGGCATCCCAGGTCTTTGCGATGCTGAACAATATCATGAATTCGGTCTTGAACTTGGGGGAACAGACTACGGTTTCCTGAGGTGGTCAAGGCCACCTCGGCGAAGGCGCGAGCGAAAGAAGGCGCGCGCGATCTAGCAAGTGCAGTGACTTTTGAATTGCGGGATAAGTGAATGAGTGACTAAGTGAATAAGTGAATAAACGCGCGAATCCTGCTTCACTTTTTCACTTGTTCATTACTTCACTTTTTCACTATCAAAAGTCACGAAACTAAGTCCGGTGGAGGAAAGCAATGCGAGTGGATCCGTTTTACGTCACGAATCTGGTGGGTTCTCTTGACACCGCGCAGGCCAATGAGCAGCAGTTGTCGGCCGAGTTGTCGAGCGGGGTGAGCATCACATCCCTGAGCCAGAATCCCACCGGCTCGGGCGAAAATGTGCTGCTGCTCAATCAGATTCAGCAGGATGATTCATTCACGCAGAGTTCCAATCTGGTGACCGGGCAGTTGCAGGTGGCCGATTCCGCTTTGGGCAGCGTGGTGACGCAGTTGACGCAGGCCATCTCGCTGGCCACGAGCGCCAACAACGGCACCATGAATGCGAGCGATGTCAAATCCGTCGGCAATCAGATCTCCGGCATTCTGGATGAGGTGACTTCGCTGGCCAATACCAGTTATCAGGGCGAGTATATTTTTGCCGGAGGACAGACTTCGACGGCGCCCTTCTCGACCGCGACCGGCACCTCGCCGGCGGTGACCAGTTACAACGGCGACCAGAGCGTGAATTATCTGGAATCGCCCAACGGACAGAAGATTCAGTTGAATGTACCGGGCAGCCAGATCTTTCTTGGCAGCAAGACCAACAGCGTCTTTGGGGCGTTGAACGCGCTGGTTGCCGATTACTCCAGCGGCACGGTGGACACCGCGCAGGCTGTCAGCGATACAGAGGCGCTGGGCACGGCGCTGAATTATGTCTCTCAGCAGCGCGTGGTGATTGATAACTCAATGACCCAGATTTCGGCCTCTTCGGAGGCGGTCACCAATGTGCAAACGCAACTGACTACGGCGCAGACCGATCTGATGCAGGCGGATATTCCGACGGTCTCCACGCAATTGTCGCTCTCCGAGACGCAGCAGACAGCTCTTGAAGATGTGATCTCGCAACTCAACTCCACTCAGAACAGTTTGTTCAGCAAATTGCAGGCGTGATAGAACAGGGAACAGGGAAAACAGTCGACTATCGACTGACCACTGTACACTGTCTTTATGCGCCTCTCCATCCTTGCTCCGATCCGCTTTCTTTGGAACTCGACGCGCGGCCATCGGCTGGCTCCCTGGAGCAGCCCCTATATGCGCTGGCGCGTGGAGACCTACTCCGGTAAAAAAGCCGAGATGCTGACGACCCGCGATGTGCTGGGCTTCCTCTGGAGTTCGCGCTGGGAGTTCCTAAGCTATCTGGGCTGGATTGCGCAGATGGACTCTGAAGCGCACAAACGCATTTGAGCAGGAAAAATCTTGAGGGGAATTGCGGAAGGTTCGCAAGAAAATATGGATTCCAAAAACTTTGATTTGACGCGCCGGGAGTTTCAGTTGGGTGCATTGGCGGCTGGCGCATTGGCGGCGCTGCCTGCCTGGGCGCGGGCCGGCGAGGCAAAGAGCGTCTCCGGCGCGGAGTCGCTGCGCGCTCATGCGGCGGCGCGCGGGCTGATGTTTGGCATAGCGGTTGTTCCTGCGCTGCTGGATGTGGAAGGTGTAGCCGACGGGCGCTCCGGGGACGGCTACACCCGGCTGGTTCGCGAGCAGGCGAATATTCTGGTGGCGGAGAACGCGATGAAGTGGGGGGCGCTGCGGCCCTCGGCGAGCGTCTTCGACTTCACCCAGGCTGACCGACTGATGCGCTTTGCCGGCCTGACCGGCCAGTTGGTGCGAGGCCACAATCTCTGCTGGTACGCCGACAATCCCGACTGGCTCAAAACCGAGGCCAGCAAAGACAATGCGCGGCTGCTCTTGACGCAACACATCGAGACGGTGGCTGGGCGCTATCGCGGCCGTCTGCAGAGTTGGGATGTGGTGAATGAGGCGATTTTGGGCAAGGACGGCCGGCCGGATCACCTGCGCAAATCGATCTGGGTGGATCTGATTGGGCCGGAGTATATTGATCTGGCCTTTCAGACCGCGGCGCGCGTCGATCCGCAAGCCAAATTGACCTACAACGATTACGATCTCGAACTGGACACGCCGGAGCACAAAGAGAAGCGTGAGCACGTCTTGCAGTTGCTGCGCGGCATGAAGGCGCGCGGCGTGCCGATTCATGCCCTCGGCGTGCAGAGCCACATCGGCGCCGATCCGGGTCAAAGGTATACCGGCCTGGTGGAGCTGATTCGCGCCTGCGCTCAAATGGGGTTGGAGGTTTACATCACCGAGATGGACCTGAACGCCGCCAGGACTCCGGGCGGGGATCAAGAACAGGATGCGGCGGTGGCCCAGACCTGCCGGAGTTATCTGGGAGCGGTGCTGGCAGAGCCGAATGTGAAAGCCGTGCTGACCTGGGGAATCGACTACTCCATGAGCTGGCTGAACAAGGCCAAATTCGAATGGGCAACACGCCCCGACGGCGCACTGCTGCGCTGCTTGCCGTTTGACGACGATCATCAGCCGCTGCCCGCCTTCTTCGCCATTCGCGAGGCTCTTGACCGAGCTCCCGCGCGGAAGTTGGCTGGCGGAGCCTAGAGATTGATCTGATATTCCCCGGCTGCCGGGGTGGCAGTAGCAGAGGCGCCGTCCCTACGGGACTCCGGCGACCTTCTAGCTGTTCCTTTCCCACCGTTAAAACGGTGGGCTAATTAACCCTGCGCCTACGGCGCGGTCTAGCTGGCGATGTCCGCGCACCACTGCGCCTACGGCGCGGGCTAGCTGGCGTTGTCCGCGCACCACTGCGCCTACGGCGCGGGCGAGCTGGCTTTGTCCGCGCTGTTGCTTTAGCAATATACTCATATTGCCCCTTTGAGGGGCCACAAACAGTAAAGCCCCGGCTCTTCCGGGGGATATTTACCATTCGGCTTTGGCAACTTATTGTGCGTGAACTTGTTGCGGCGGCATACCGGCCGGCTGCGGCGTGGACCTCACGGTCCACGCATCTTTCTGGCGCTTCGGCGCTTGGACAGCCTTTCAGGGCTGTTCGCGGTAAACTGTCCTTGTATGCGATACAGTCACCTGCGCAACCAATCCCTGCTTCTTCCTCTCTGGTTGTTGACCGCGGCCTCGATCAGCGCGCAGCAGTTGCCGCCGATTGAGCCGCCGCAGGCGCTTCCAGGCCACGACGCTCCCGCCCTCACCACGCTGCGCATGACGGCCAACGAAGTGCTGGTTCCCACGCTCGTCGAAAAGCGCGGCGGCGGCGTGATCTACGGCCTCAAGCAAAAGGACTTCATCCTGGAAGACAACGGCGTGCCGCAAAAGATTCGCGTGCAGGAGGAGATGGATACAGCCCCCGTGGCCCTGGTCGTCGCCGTCGAGCAGGGCGGTGTGAGCGTGCTGGAGTTCGACAAGCTGGCCAAGCTCGGCTCGCTGCTCGATCTCTTTCTGGCCGATCACCGCAGCCAGGCTGCGCTGGTGGGTTTTGATTCGAAGCCCCGCCTGCTCCGCGATTTCACGCGCAATAGCGAAGAGATCAACGACGCGCTCAAAAACTTGCAGCCGGGCGCAGGCGGCGCGGCGATTCTGGATACCGTCAGCTACGCCGTCGATCTGCTGGAGACCCAGCCCAAGGAGTATCGGCGCGTGCTGCTGCTGGTCAGCGAAGAGCGCGACCACGGCTCAAAGCACACCAAGCCGACGCAGTTGATTGCCAAGATCGGCGGCTCGGATGTGCTGGTGCTGAGCGTCTCGTTTTCGCCGGCGCGCGCCGAGTTGAGCCACGACATCAAAGACAATGGCGACGACCGGGCGCTGAATATCGTTTCCACCCTGGCCATGATTGTGCCCGCCTTCAAAAAAAATGTGAGCAAAGAACTGGCCAGGATGAGCGGCGGCGAGTACCACGTCTTCACCGGCGACAAAGCCTTCGAGGAGCGAGTGGTGGAAAGCGCGCAGCACGCCCACAATCGCTATTTGATTACCTTCAGCCCCTCGGATTCCACGCCGGGATTGCATACTATCCGCGTGAATACAGTCTACGATTACGGAGCCCGCATTGTGGCACGGGCAAATTACTGGAGAGAACCGTAAAGGCGGGGATCAGGTTCTAGATTTCAGTTGCCAGTCTACAGGACGAGGGGCTTGGGTTCCTGGCCAAGGCTGGGAACAATACTCCATCCTCCATTTCATATTGTTTTATTGTTCTTTGAGCTTGAGCGCGGCTGTAATAAAAATTGATTATTTTCGAACCATGGTCTGGAATTCCTGTGCTAACATGATACACATTCGTTCTTTCTTAGCATTTACCCCGTTTCCAATTCAAAATTTGGAGGTTTTCAATGAATTGCAAGAATCTGGTGGTGAGCTTCCTGGCTCTGGTCGCACTGGTTTGCACCGGTTGCGGCGGCAGTGGCAGCGGCTCTACGATGTCAACTTCGCAAGCTTCTCAGGCTTACACCTATGTCTTCGACGCAATGGCAGAAGCTGGAGGAGCTCTGAGTGTCAACCATTCCACACCCATTGAGCAGTTAAGCAAAGCACAGGCTGCACGAGTTGAGAAAGTCATTCTGAATGGCACACAGGGTACGCCGGCCGCTGATCTTCTGGCTCCAGCACTGAGTGTTCACTCAGATCTTTCCCAAAAACTTCCCACCTACACATTCACCTGCCCCTCGGGCGGGACCATTGTGGTGAATGGCAGCTACTCTATTACTTCCACAACGGAATCAGAAAGCGTTGTTGAAACCATCAACGCCTGCCAAGTGGACGGAATCACGATCAATGGCGATCCCAACATTTCAATCTCCGTCAGTGGAACAGATAACGGGACAACCACCACATTGAATCTGACCATGACAGGCGGCCTCAGCGTTGGCTCATCCAGTTGCACGACCGACTTGACCGTGAATGCATCCGTCAGTGACTCTACAGGGAATGGTTCCGAGACCTACAGCGGCTCATTTTGCGGCGTGAGTCTCAATGGCTCCGCATCCTTCTAGTGCATTGGGATTAAAGGGATTTACCGGGCGTTCCAGGCCTCACTTCGAGGCTTGGAACGCCTTTTTAATATGCCTGCAACTCATCCGCAAAGAGCCATTCCAATGGAGGAATGGCTCTTTGCGGATGGAATGAATCCGTTATTGTCAAGGTTTGTGGATGCCCCACCCATCGCAATGAACGCGATGGATGGGGCATCCAAGTTTCATGGATAAAAGAGCTAGACCTTGGCTTCGAGGTCGGCGATCACGTCAAAGAATCGCTGATCGAGGCGGCGATTGTGGGCGATGGCTTCCTTGATGGTGATGTCAGTAACATCGAGGCCATTGAGGACGGCGATGCGGCCCCACTTCTTGTCGTGGACCATATCGATGGCGTGCAAGCCGTAGCGCTGGCCGAGGATGCGGTCATAGGCTGTGGGGACGCCGCCGCGCTGGGTGTGGCCCAGGTTGACGGAGCGGGTCTCAAAGCCGGTCTTCTTCTCGATCAGGCTGGCCAGCTTCTCGCCGATGCCGGAGAGGCGGGCGTGTCCGAAGGAGTCAAGCTGCGCGTCAGGGTTGATGACCTGGCCAACTTCGGGCAGGTGGCAGCCCTCGGCGACGACCACGATGCCGTAGTGCTTGCCGTGGTCGTAGTTATACTTGAGCAGCTTGGCGACGTGGTCGATGTCGATGTCCTTTTCCGGGACGAGGGTGACGTCGGCGCCGCCGGCCGTGCCGGCCGCGTAGGCGATCCAGCCGGCGTCGCGGCCCATCACTTCAATCACGATGACGCGGTTGTGCGAGTCGGCGGTGGTGCGGATGCGGTCGACCGCTTCAGTGGCGATGGCTACGGCAGTGTCGAAGCCAAATGTCTGGTCGGTGCCGCTGATGTCGTTGTCGATGGTCTTGGGCACGCCGACTGAAGGAACGCCGTTCTCGCTCAGGAAGAGCGTGACGGACTGGGTGTCGTCGCCGCCGAGAGCGATCAGCGCGTCGATCTTGTTGGCCTTGAGAACCTCCTGGACCTTCTCGATGCCGCCGGGAATCTTCTTCACGTTAGTGCGCGAAGAGTGGAGGATGGTTCCGCCCTTGAGCTGGATGCCGTCGACAGCTTCGAGAGTCAGCGGGATGAAGTCATTCTCGAGGACGCCCTTCCATCCGTTGAGGAAGCCGATGAATTCATCGCCATAGTGGTTGATGCCCTTGCGGACAGCCGCGTAGATCACCGCATTCAGTCCGGGGCAATCGCCGCCGCCGGTCAACAAAGCAACTCGCATCGTATGAATCTCCTGATTGAATTTTTGCGCGGCCACCCCAATGATGGGTGATTGACCGAGCCGGGAAGAATTCCCTGAAATGTGCGGCGAAAAGCCGTTTCGACGCCATATTTAGTTTACTCCGCCGCAATGACGATTGATCGTGAGCGCGGTCACGCTGGCGAGAAGAGCGAGTTGGCTTCCGGGCAGACATGAACTGAATGCCCAAAAGCGGAAATAAATAAGCGCCAGATGCAGGATGCTTGAGTTAAGATGTGCGGGTAGTCTTCCTCGTCACAGGTGCAGCGGTTACAGGATCGGTGAGATCCTGGGGCCGTGAGGCGGCCTCAGGACCGGCCGATGTGAGGAGGTGGGGCGGAATGCCCAAGAAAGAGCCTTTATGGCTCCAGGTGGTCATCAGGATCGTGCTTGATTGGCGATTCCTGGTGGCCTTGGCAGTTCTGATCCGAGTGTTGCTGAACAGGTAACGCTCACTACCCCGGAGGCTGCACTGCCTCCGGGCTTTACCCATCTGTACCCAGTTTGCCGCTTTTCGGAGTGTTTGTCAAAGATTTGTACAACCGTTCTCAAATATCAGATCGAGAGGTTTCCATGCGCAAGATTATCTCCCTGCTGTTTGCGTTTCTTCCACTCTTAATAGCTTCACATTGTTTGGCCGACATGGCCGCTATTCATGCGGAGCGGCTGCCGCAAGAGACAGCTGTGCTGGCTGCCTTTGACGACGCAAAGCAGTTAGAACCGTATAGCCACACCTGGAATGCTAAATGGCAGTTTTCCATTTCCAAAGAAGAAGTGGCGACGCGGCTTGGCAAAGATTTGGGATTTTTGACGATTGCACTAAAGAGCCATCCGGAGAATGCTGAACTGCTGGTATTGACAGGGTTGGTGGCGCGGTACGCGTATAACTTGGATGTGGAAGGCAGCTATGATTCTGCGATGAGCGTGCTGGGAGAGGCTACGAAGATTGCTCCCGCGGACGTACGCCCGCCTTGGTTTCTAGCCACGTTGAAATGCCAGACCACACAGCCCAAAGCTGGCGCCGATGAATTTCTTTCGATTGAAAGCACCCACGCTTGGGAACAGCTACCAGCAGCTTTCTGGGAAGATTACATGGAATGCGCATCGGTCACAAATATGCCAGCGCATATTCTTCGAGCGGCTGACCATTTGGAAAAACTGCACGCGCCTGCTTCGGAGATGCGCAGCTTTTTAGTCAAAATCGCGCACAACCGGTTCGATTCCTATGATCCGAAAAAACAATATACCCCCAAAGAGTTATGGGTTGGCGCAAATGCCGGCGATAAACCCGATTTCACCAGCACAACCTGTGGCGTTCGTATTCGTACGCATGGTGATTGGGAGATCAATAACCTTGGATTCAACGGTACAGGGTGTATCGCAGAATTCAGCACCGGTCCCTACCAGGCCACAACTCGCAAACTGAGCCCGGAAATTCTCCTGCTTGTTCAGCAGGCCGAAAAAAATGAGACATTGCTGGACTTTGCAAAGAAGTATTCAAAAGGACTCTTTGGATTGTTTACTCCAGCGCGATGCCCAGCGGAAGAATGTGTTGCACTCTGGGGTATACAGCAAGGTATGTACAAAAAAGACGGGGATGGGCGTGGCCGCATTATCGTATTTGAGCGGGATCAACCCGAATTCCCTGGATTGATTTTTGAAACCCCTATGGAGATTTCCAAACCAGAATCCTCGGAGAAAATCACATACTACCGTCCCAATCAGACCCAGCAGCGCATTCCCGGCAAGCTCTTCTACCTGGTCATGCTGGATACGGCGGCATCGATCGAAGAGCCGGCGATTAAGGATCTAGACTTCTTCCTGAAGAATCTGGACGTGGAGTAAAGGGCAGAAATTAATTCAGCAAGTTAGCGCCCGCTTTGCGGGCGTGGCGAGTTGGCGAATTAGCGGCGGCATCGGCGTGATTGGCGGGAAGGCGGCGGGAGGTGCTTGAATAGGAAGTATGCCGAGTACGGGAGCGCTGATTTTGCTGGCCTTTGCCAGCCTGGTGGTTGGGGTGTTGCTGGTGCTGCTGCAGTTGACGCGGCTGGGATACGTGGTGCGCGCGACGATTCCGGACCGGCCGCGGCGGCGGATGTTTTTGGCTTCGGTGGCCTTTCTGGTGACGTTTGTGGGCGTGCGGCTGCTGGTGCGCTCGATTGTGCATGAGAACGACGAGGGTCCGTTTCAGTGGGTGGTGGTGCATGGGCGGCATATTCACCACCTGGTGTGGGGGATTCTGATTCTGCTGCTGGTGGGCTATGGCTGGCTGATGGATTTGGGCCGGTCGCACACGCCGCTTGCCATCTTCATGAGCCGGCTGATGTCGATCAGCTACGGGGTGGGCGCGGCGCTGACGCTGGACGAGTTCTCGATCTGGCTGAATCTGGAGCCGGACGCCTACTGGTCGCGCGACGGGCGGCTCTCGATAGACGCGGTGATCCTCTTCGGAAGCCTGCTGGCGGTGGGCGCGTGGGGAGCGCCGTTCTTCCGCGGATTGGGCCGCTTGTGGAGCAAGCGCGCGGCCTTTGGCAAGGAACTGGGCCGCGGGCTCAGCTATCCTATTCGCCGCGCGCGGTTGCTTCGTCCTCGTAGAGGGAAGCGATCTGGCCGGCATAACGCTGCGTAATCACGCGCCGCTTGAGCTTCATGGAGGGCGTCAGCTCACCGGAGTCCTGGGTCCACTCGTCCGCCACAACGCGAAACCTTTTAAGGCTTTCAAAGTTGGCCAGGCTGGCGTTCACCTGGCGCACAATCTCGGCGTAGAGAGCTTGAACGCGGCTGTCAGACACCAGTTCATCCCGGTTGCTGAAGGCGATACTGTGTTGTCTGGCCCACTCCTCGAGCAATGCGAAGTTAGGCGCCAGCAGCACGGAAACGAACTTGTGGCGGTCGCCGACCAGCGCGGCCTGGGCGACCAGCGGATTGTTTTTGAGTTTGTTTTCAATGGGCTGCGGGGCGACCAGCTTGCCGCCGGAGGTCTTGAGCAGCTCCTTTTTGCGGTCGGTGATGTAGAGAAAACCATCTGCATCAAAGCGGGCAATATCGCCGGTGCGGAAGAAGCCATCGTCGTCGAAGCACTCGGCGCTGGCCTCCGGCTTTTGCCAGTAGCCGCTGAAGACGGAGGGACCGCGGACGAGCAGCTCACCGTCGCTGTCCAGCTTGAGATCGAGATTGGCCATGGGCTTGCCCGCCGCGCCGATGCGATGGGTCAGGGGTGTGTTGAGGGCGATCAGCGGCGAAGTTTCGGTGAGTCCATAGCCCTCCCAGAGAGCGATGCCCGCCGAGGCGAACCAGTTGATGGTGTCCACTCCCAGCGGCGCGCCGCCGGAGACGAAGATGCGAACGCGACCGCCGAAGGCCTCGCGCACCTTGGAGTAGACGAGCGAGCTAGCCAGCTTCCAGACGGGCGAAGAAGGCTGGCGGCCTGCGTAGACCGCCTCGCGATGGGCGGCGCCGACGCCGAGAGCCCAGGAAAGCAAACGCCTTTTTACGGGTGAAACCGAGGTGCGACGGATGACTTCTTCGCGGATTTTCTCAAAGACGCGCGGCACGCCGACAAAGACCGTGGGGCAAATCTCGCGCATGGCTTGCGGCAGCTTGTCGAATTTGGAACAGTAGGCCACCTGCACGCCATGGGTGAACATGACATAATCCAGCGCGCGGGCGGTGACGTGCGAAAGCGGCAGGAAAGAGATCAGGGCGTCGCTGGAATCGAAGTGAAAATCGAGGGCTGCAATATTTTGATTGACGGCGATGTTGCCGTGGGTGAGCACGACGCCCTTGGGCTCGCCAGTGGTGCCGGAGGTGTAAATGAGCGTGGCTGCGTCTTTGGGTTCGACCGAAAGCAGTAATGCGTCGAAGACCGGATCGCGCTCCGCGCCACGCGCATCAGCCCCCGCCATGAGCTCTCGGAAGGCAATGGCTCCCTCAGGCGCCGTGGGGTCCATCATCACAATGCGCTCAAGCTTGGTGTGCCCGCGCACGGCGTTCAGCTTGTCGAATTGCTGCCGCGTAGAGACTACGGCAATGCGGCAGCCGGCGTCGGCAATCAGCGCGGCGATCTGCTCTCCAGTGAGTGTGGGGTAAATGGGCACGTTGACCGCGCCGATGGCCAGCGCGGCAAAGTCAGTGATGGCCCATTCCCAGCGGTTTTCGGCAATCAGCGCTATGCGGTCGCCTTTTTGCGCGCCCCAGGTAAGAAAGGCCTGGCCGAGCGAGCGCACGCGCTGGTAGATCTGGTCGGAAGAGATGGGCTGCCAGAGGCCGAACTCGTCCTGCCACAGGATGGCGCGTGAGTTCGAGGCCGATGCGACGCGGCGAAACAGGTCGTTGATGGTGGAGAGCGGAGTCATCTGTGTCATATTGGATCAAATAGGCGGGCGGGGGGTTCCTCATCCAACTATTACGAGAGTGTAACAGTGCGGAGGGACTTCCGTGAAACTGGATGTTCAGGCGCGCCTGGTGGGAATCCATCCCAAACCGGCTTCAGCCGCGATATCTTTCTCTGGGCATTGACTTGCAATCTCTTTCCGTCGCATTCGCATTTGGTAGGATCAATCGATAGTCGCGCTTCGCGCTGATTCAAGATACCATTCCGCATATCCGCAGAGAGGCCGGTCCATGGGGGAAGAAGCAAACGCTCCGAGAATCCGATTCTACCGGCCGGAGCTGGACCTTCTTCGTTTTATCGCTTTTCTATTGGTTTTTCTTCACCACACACTGCCGCGGGGCCAGGACGCCTGCGCGGATCGCCTTTTGAAACAACTGGCTCCGGCCGCCTATGCCTCTGTCAGCGCTTGCGGATTCGGCCTGAGCATCTTTTTCACGCTCAGCGCCTTCCTCATCTGCGAATTATTGCTGCGGGAGCGCGAGGCTAGCGGCGTGATTCACATCAGGCGCTTCTATCTTCGCCGCATTCTGCGCATCTGGCCGCTGTATTATTTTGCTCTGGCGCTGGGCCTGGCGGTTACCGTCCTGCAGGGCAGCGCCGCGGTTTATGCCACAAAGTTCGGCTGGTTCTCCATTTTCCTGGGCGCCTGGATCTCGGCCGTTGAAGGGCCAATAAACAATCCAGCGGTCGCGCTGTGGAGCATCTCGGTCGAAGAGCAGTTCTACCTTGTTGCTCCTTGGATTCTTCGATTCTTCAACCGAAAACTGCTGTATGGATTTTGCGCGGCGATTCTTCTTTCCGCCAACATCTGCCTCTTTTTTCTGGGCAAAGCGTCTGTTACCGATCAGCACATCTGGTTCAATTCTTTTGTGCAATTTGAGAACTTTGCCGGCGGAATTCTGCTGTGTCTGATCCTGCGCGGCAGGCTGCCCCGCTTCGCACTCTGGTCAAGACTAGGCTTGTTTTCTCTTGCCCTGCTTTGCTTTTTCACAGCTTGCTATGAATTTCACCTGCGCTTTGATCTTCCAGGCGAGCAGAACCCGGGCAGTTGGCTGCTTATCGGCGGCTATGCTTTAGCCGCAATAGGCTCCGTCCTGCTGCTGACCGCGTTCCTGGGCGTCAATTCATCCCGGCTTCCGGGCTGGGCAATCTACCTGGGGCGTATCTCTTTTGGCCTTTATATCTATCATGAATTTACGATTCACCTGGCGCGTCATTACAAGATCGGCGCCATTCTATCTCAGCGAATCAAGGATGGCGATGCGCGCTCCATCTTAGATGCAGGATTGACGCTCGCACTGTCGCTGGGATTGACCATTCTGCTGGCGGCGCTCTCCTACCGTTATATCGAGACGCCATTCCTCAAGTTGAAAAGACGCCATGCGGTGATTGAGAGCCAGCCGATTGCGGGCGCTAACTGATCGATGTACAGAGGCTTCCTGCGCGACATATCTTGTTATCGCGTTTCCCCACCCGCTTCGCCGCACAGTCCTCATTTCTGGGGCGGCTCTTGCGGCTTGGCTTCGACTGGTTTCATTGCCCCTTCACGCGGAGTCACTTCGAGCATCTGGATCGGCCTCTCCGCCTCTATCAAATCAAGGCCCATCGTCTTCAGCAGCGCGGCCTTGGCGGCTTCCACATCCTTTGCCGGAAACTCCAGCTCTACGTCAAATTTCCCCTCGATGCCGGTCTCGTTGACGACGGGAACCTCAAGCCCACCTTCCAGAGAGTTTGCCAGATTGTCGATGGACCTGTTCA